>JAHZNX010000050.1 GCA_020028375.1 Betaproteobacteria bacterium
CCGTGAGGATCATGCCGCGAACTCCTCGCCCAGGTAGACCTCGCGGACGGCGTGGTTGCCGCGGATCTCGGCGGGCGTTCCCTCGACGAGCACCTCACCGCGATTCATGACGACGATCCATTCCGCCAGCGAAAACACCACGTCCATGTCGTGCTCGACGATCACGAAGGTCGTGCGACGCGCGCTGGAGAGCTTCCGCACCAGCTCCAGCACGGTCGAGCGCTCGGTCGGCGTCAGCCCGGACGAAGGCTCGTCGAGGAAGCAGAGCCGGGGCGCGGGGGCGATCGCGATACCGAGCTCCAGGAGCCGCTGGTCTCCGTGCGAGAGCGCGCCGGCGGGATCGTGCTCGAGTTCAAGGAGCCCGACCTCGCCCAGGATTCTCCTCGCCTCTGCCACGGCTTCCGCCTCCTTCTCCAGTCCGTGAAAAGGCACGCCGGCGCGCCCGCGCCGGGCGAGGACCGGCACGAGGATGTTCTGCAGCACCGACAGCCGCGGAAAAATATTCATGATCTGGAACGACCGGGACAAGCCCCTGCGGATGCGGTGATGAACGGCGAGCCGGGTGATGTCCTCGCCGTTGAATTGCAGCCTCCCGCGGTCGGGGAGGACCGCCCCGGTGGCAAGGTTGATGAGCGTCGTCTTGCCGGCGCCGTTCGGGCCGATAATGGCGGTCAGCCGTCCTGCGGGAAGCTCCAGCGACACGTCCTTGACGGCGACGAAGTCCCCGAAGCGCTTGCCGACGCCTGCGAAGGTGAGCAGCTCCATCACGTTCTCGCGGATTTGCCGCCTTCGCCCTCCGTGCGAACGGTGCCGGGAATCGGCGCCGGGCGCTGGCGATGCTCGAAGAAACTCATGACACCGTTCGGGAAGCGCATCACCATGGCCACCACGATGACGCCGAAGACGATCAGCCAGTACTCGGTAAAGCGCATGGCGACGTCCTTGATCACGAAAAAGAGCAGCGAGCCGACGATGGGTCCGGCGAACGAGTGGATGCCGCCCATGAGCGTCGCGAGGACCGGCTCGGCGGACATGGTCCAGTGCGCGATGGGAGGCGTCACGGTGTTTTCCAGCGGCGGCAGCAGCGCGCCCGCCAGCCCCGCATAGAGCCCCGCAATGGTGAACGCGACGAGCCGGTACTTGCGCACCGGCACCCCGGCGAACTGCGCCCGGGTCTCGCTGTCGCGCACCGCCTGCAACGTCAGTCCGAGCGGCGAGTGCACCAGCCGGTGCATCGCCGCGATCGCGAGGAGCGAGAGCACCAGGACCACGTAGTAGTAGCGGTCCATGGCCGCCACGCTGATGCTCAGAAGTCCGGGGATCTCCAGCGGCGCCCGGGGAATCCCAACCAGCCCGTCATCGCCGCCGGTGTAATCCCGCCA
Source organism: Betaproteobacteria bacterium (assembly GCA_020028375.1). Classification (GTDB taxonomy): domain Bacteria; phylum Pseudomonadota; class Gammaproteobacteria; order Burkholderiales; family SG8-41; genus SG8-41. The sequence continues at coordinate 1,383 of JAHZNX010000050.1, forward strand.
CTTCCATGCAATGGAAAAGATCATCATGCCGAATGCCAGCGTCAGCATGGAGAAGTAGATACGCGTGTGGCGGACGGAGAGGATGCCAAGCAGGAATGCCGCCACTCCCGCAGCCACGACGCCGCCCGCGATCCCGAGCAGGAGATTGGGCACTGCGAGGAGGATTTTCGCGCAGCCGTAGGCGCCGACCGCGAAAAATCCTGCCTGGCCGAACGAGAGCAGCCCGGTGTAGCCGAAGAGGAGATTGAAGCCGACCGAGAACACCGCCAGGATCAGGATCTGCATCGCGAGGTACACCGGGTACTTTCCGGCGACCCACGGCAGCAGGAAGAGCGCGAACACCAGGATCGCCACCAGGATGGCTGCGCGAGACGTAACTCCCCTCTCCGCTCGGGAGAGGGGCGGGGGTGAGGGATGAGCGTCGCGGACCGTCATGACGCTCCTCAGCGCGCGAACAGCCCCTGCGGGCGGACGAGGAGGACGACGGCCATGATCACGAAGATGAAGAACAGCTCGAACACGGGAAAGAACAGCGTTCCATAGGCGCTCAGAACGCCGACGATAAGGGAACTGATGAACGCGCCTTTGAGATTGCCCAGGCCGCCGATCACGGTGATGATGAAAGCCTGGATGATCATCGTCGCGCCGATCCCCGGCGCGACCACGCGCACTGGGATCCCGATCGCGCCCCCGAGCGCGGCAAGCATCGCGCCGAAGGCGAACACCGCGGAGAACACCCACGGGACGTTGATGCCGATGGCGTTTGCCATCTCGCGGTCCGAGGCGGTGGCGCGCACGATCCTTCCCCACCACGTCCGGTCGAACATCACCCACAGCAGCACGGCGACGAGGAGACCCACGGCGATGACGAAGGCGTTGTAGACCGGGAAGGCCCTGCCCAATACCGGCCATGAGCCGTCGAGAAAGGCCGGTATCGGCGGGATCTTGAAGACGCCGCCCCAGATGATCTTGACCGCGTCGTCGAGGATCAGGATGAAGCCGAAGGTCAGCAGCAGCTGATAGGCTTCGTCAACCTGGTAGATCCGCCTGAGAAATCCCCGCTCCATCACGAATCCGAGCGCTCCGGTGCCGAGCAGGGAGAGGAGGACGGCCAGCCCGAACGGCAGTCCCAGCTGGCCGTAGAAGGTGTAGGCGAGGTAGGCCCCCACCATGAACAGGCTCCCGTGCGCGAAGTTCACGACCTTGAGCACGCCGAAGATGATCGTGAGCCCGGCCGAGATCAGCCAGAGATACATCGCCAGTGACAGGCCGATCAGACCCTGAAAGGCGAAGTTTTCCATTGCGCGCAAGAGAAAGGGCCCCGGACGGGGCCCTTTTCGGCTAAGCAGTTACTTCGTGACGGAGACCGGGGTAAAGGGCGGATACCGGTAGTAGTCCTTGGCCTCGAACACCTTCAGGTCACCGAGTACCGGGATGGGGTACCTCGTGTCCATCACCGGGCGCCCGGCCGGCACGTTGTAGATGAACTGCTGGTCCACGGACCGAAACTCCCGGACGCCGCCGGGATTCCTGATCTGCATCCCGCCCATGGCTGCGACGACCTTGTCGGTTTCCATGCTCCGGGCTTTTTCGACGGCAGCTTTCATGATGAAGAACGCGGAATAGGTGGTCTCCGCGGAGTAATTGGGGAATCGCGCCCACCGCTTCCGATAGCGCTCGATGAAAGCCCGGTTATCCGCGGTATCGGGCCAGTTGTGGATATAGCGGGCCGTCGCCCAGAGCTTGCCTTTGAAGCGGTCCTTCGCAACCTCCGCGGAGATCCCCTCCAGCACGTCCACCGAGCCGCCCATCGCCTGCCACCAGACCTGGACATTGTCGAAGACACCCTGGATCAAGGCCTGCCGCAGCAGCATGACCGCCTCTCCGGCCCATGGCGTCGCAAAGATTGCGTCAGGCTTCTGCGCCATCACGGCCGAGATGTGAGGCGAAAAATCGAGCGTCAGGAACGGCGCCCAGGCCTCGCCCACGAACTCCACGTCAGGCCGGTATTTCCTCAAGGTTTCCTTGAACATGTTCCAGGCCACGTAGCCGTACTCATAGTCTGCGCCGATGTTGGCCCAGCGCTTGATATCCATGCGGTCCTTGAAGATCAGGGCCGCGGTGATCGCGTCCTGGTAGATGGGAACGCTCACCCGGACGATCTCCTTGATGCCCTTGCCCGCGACCAGGTCCTCGGTCAGACGGTGGGTCGCCGCATGGGTAAAGAAGTGAATCCGCTTCAGTTCCGCGAGCACCGGCCCCATGGCCATGGCGACGCCGCTCGAGTCGGTCCCTACGGTGAAGTGAGCGCCCCAATCCGTCACCAGCAACCGGGCGTTCTTGACCCCGGTGGCGGGTCGATTCTCGTCGTCCAGGAACCGGATCTCGACCTTGCAGCCGAGCACTCCGCCGGCCGCGTTGATTTCCTCGGCGGCCATCGTGGCGCCCATCTCGATCTGGCGCCCGTAGTCCGCGTGCGGCCCCGACGCCGCTCCCTGCACGCCGACCTTGATGGCCGGCACACCCAGCTTGCACTGCGCAGACGCCGGGCCGGAGACAAACACGAACAGCGAAAGTAGAACGAGGATGCTCGGAACCGCAAATTTCTTGTTCATGGACCCCTCCATTGGACATATCGCCGTGGGCAAGAACCCGGGAACGGGAAGACCCTCGGCGGCCTCAAGTATATGCTGACCGAAGGCAGGGTCAATTCAGAAAATGTCGCCGCGCTCGTACTGCGGCGGCCAGGGAATCTTCGCTTTCAGCACCTTGGCGGCGTGTCGCGGCCAGTAGGGGTCATTCAGGAAGGCGCGTGCCATGACGACGATGTCGGCCTGACCGCTGGCGATGATCTGCTCGGCCATCTCCGGGCTGGAAATCAGGCCGATCGCGCCAGTGGCGATACCGGCGCGGGCGCGCACCGCCGCGGCGAACGGCACCTGGTAGCCCGGGAAAGCCTTGACGTTCTGGCGGGGGTCGACGCCCCCGCTCGAGCAGTCGATGAGATCCACCTTCCCGCCCGCCTCGAGCGTTTGCGCGAGCTTCACGCTCGCCTCGATGTCCCAGCCGCCCTCCATCCAGTCGGTGCACGAAATGCGCACGAACAGCGGCTTGTCCTGAGGCCATTCGGTGCGCACCGCATCGACGATCTCCAGCAGGAAGCGGATGCGGTTTTCGAAGCTGCCGCCGTAACGGTCGCTGCGGCGGTTCGTGATCGGCGACAGGAACGACGAGATCAGGTAGCCATGCGCGCCGTGCAGCTCGATCACGTCGAAGCCCGCCTCGCGGGCGCGCCGTGCCGAAGCGGCGAACAGCGCTACGACGCCAGCGATCGTCGTCTCGTCCATTTCCCGCGGCACGGAATCATGCTCGGCGAACGGGATTGCCGAGGGCGCGATGATTTCCCACCCGCCCTGCTCCGGAGCGAGCCCCTTGCCGCCTTCCCAGGGCCGGGTGCGCGAGCTCTTGCGGCCGCCGTGGGCAAGCTGGATTCCCGCCACCGCCCCCTGCGCCTTGACGAACCGGGCGATACGCGCGAAGGCATCGCGCTGCCCGTCGTTCCACAGGCCGGTGCAGTAATGGGTGATGCGCCCGCGCGGCTCGACGTTGGTCGCTTCCGCGAACACGATGCCCGCGCCGCCCACGGCGCGCGAGGCGAGGTTCTGGAAATGCCAGTCATCCGGAACGCCGTCCGTTGCCGAGTACTGGCACATCGGCGAGACCATGATGCGGTTGCGCGCCGTGACCGAGCGCAACGCGATCGGCCGGAAGATGTGCGGGTTGGGATCGCGCTGGAGGATTTTGCGCTCATTCTCTCCATGACCCGCGGGTGGCGCTGACGGTGTTTTCGTATCCATGATCGCCCTGTAGTCAGGCCCGAGGAGCAGCCAAGGCGCCTAATCCTACCGCGGCTCGCGGCGCTCGTAGGAAATTGCATTGGCCGACCGCAGCTCGGCGATTTCTTCCTCGGTGAGGCCGAGCTCGCGCAGGATGCTCTCGGTGTGCTCGCCGACCTCCGGAACGGCGCCGATGCGCGCCTCGAAAGCATCGTGCGTCGCGGGCGGCAGCAGCGTCGGCAGCGCCCCCTTGGGCGAGCCCATTTCGCGCCACCGGTCCCGCGCCTGCAGCTGAGCGTGCTTCCACACTTCCTCGGGTGAATTTAGGTGCGCGTTGGCGATGCCCGCCGCGTCCAGCTTCTCCACCAGCTGCTCCGTCGTCAGGGTCGAGAACACCTTGTCGATGATCGCCATGACCTCCGCGCGCCGTTCGTTGCGCTTGGAATTGCTGTCGTAGCGGGAATCGGTCGCGAGCTTGGGCTGGCCGAGGACCTTGTCGCAAAAGCTTGCCCACTCGCGCTCGTTCTGCACGCCCAGCATCACGCTCTTGCCGTCGCCGGTGAGATAGCGCCCGTAGGGGACGATCGTCGCGTGGTCCGGCCCGGTGCGAGGGGGCGCCGCGCCGCTGAAGTGGGCGTAATAGAGCGGATAGCCCATCCACTCGCCCAGCGCTTCCAGCATCGTGACCTCGATGCGCCCGCCCCTGCCGGTCTTCTCGCGGTGCAACAGGGCGGCGAGTATTCCCGAGTAGGCGTACATGCCGGTCGCAATGTCGGCGATGGAGATGCCGACCTTGCTCGGAGTATCCGGCGTCCCGGTGACCGACAGCACGCCCGCCTCGCTCTGCACCAGCAGGTCGTATGCTTTCTTGCTGGCATACGGGCCGCCGTCGCCGTAGCCCGAGATGTCGCAGACGATGAGCCGCGGGTGCACCGACACCAGGTCATCGGCGGAGAGTCCCAGTCGCCCGGCGGCGCCGGGTGCGAGGTTCTGGATGAAAACGTCGGCGCGCTCGATCAGCCGGTCGAGGATGTCCTTTGCCCGCGCGTGCTTCACGTCCAGCGCGAGGCTTTCCTTTGAGCGATTGAGCCACACGAAATGCGAGGACAGGCCGTTGACCGTCTGGTCGTAGTCGCGCGCGAAGTCTCCCACCTGCGGCCGCTCGATCTTGATCACGCGCGCGCCGAGGTCGGCGAGGTGCCGCGTCGCGAACGGCGCCGCCACCGCCTGCTCCAGCGACACTACCGTTATTCCGTCAAGAGGTCGCATGAATCAACCGCCAAGGCGCCAAAAGGCATTCAAGAACATAAGATATAAGTTGGTATCGCGTCGATTCCGCATTGCAGTTGAATGTTCTTTGGCGTCTTGAGCCGCGTCTCGCGGAACTTGCGCTCGACATCGTACTCCGCGGCGAACCCGAAGCCGCCGTGGGTCTGCAGGCAGGAGTTTGCCGCCTCCCATGACGCATTGGCGCCGAGGAACAGCGCCATGTTCGCTTCCGCTCCGCAGGGTTTGCCGGCGTCGAACAGCGCCGCCGCCTTGTAGCGCATGAGGTCCGCGGCCTGCACGTTCGCATAGGCCCGTGCAATCGGGAACTGGATGCCCTGGTTCTGCCCGATGGGCCGGTCGAAAACGACGCGCTCCTTCGCGTAAGTCGTCGCCTTGTCGATGAACCAGTAGCCGTCGCCTACGCACTCGGCGGCAATCAGGATGCGCTCGGCGTTCAGGCCGTCGAGTATGTACTTGAGCCCTTTCCCCTCCTCGCCGATCAGGTTCCCGGCCGGGACCTGAAGGTTGTCGAAGAACAGCTCGTTGGTCTCCTGGTTCGCCATGTTGCGGATCGGCTTGACGGTCAGTCCGTTCCCGACCGCCTGCCGCAGATCTACGATGAAAACCGAGAGTCCTTCCGATTTCTTTTTGACGCGATCGATCGGGGTCGTGCGCGCGAGCAGGAGCAGCAGGTCCGAATGCCGCACCCGCGAGATGAACACTTTCTGACCATTCACGATGTAGCGGTCGCCCTTTTTCACCGCAACCGTCTTGAGCTTCGTGGTGTCCGTGCCGGCGGTGGGCTCGGTCACCGCCATGGATTGCATGCGCAGCTCGCCTCTCGCGATCCTGGGCAGATAGCTCCGCTTCTGTTCCGTAGAAGCGTGCCGCAGCACGCATCCCATGACGTACATCTGGCCGTGCACCGCGCCGGCAAAGGCGCCCGAGCGGCTGATCTCTTCGAGGATGATGGACGCTTCGGTGACGGACAGCCCCGAGCCGCCGTACTCCTCGGGTATGAGCGCCGCGAGCCAGCCCGCCTTGGTGAGCGCCTCGACGAATGCCTCGGGGTAGCCGCGCGCCTCGTCCACCTTCTGCCAGTACGCGCTGTCGAACTGGCGGCACAGCACACGCACGCCTTCGCGCAATTCACCGTAATTGTCGTCGCCGGGTTCGCGCTTCATTGACGGGGCACGGGAATGCTGCAAAATACGGTTGATTATAGATGGAAACGGCCGCAATCCGTTTCCCTGATCGCAAGATCCGACAGGGGGAGTGATGTACGTCACGAACAGCAAGCGTCTTACACTGGCCGGGGCCAGGAAGATGATGGACACCGCCACCGCCAGGGCGGAAAAGGCGGGTCATGCCATTGCCGTCGCCATCGTGGACGCCGGCGGCCACCCGCTCCTGATCCAGCGCATGGACGGCGGCCGCTTCCATACCGTGCACTCGTCCACCACGAAGGCGGTATGCGCCGCGTCGAACAAGCGGCCGACGACGATGAAAGGCGCCGCCGGGCAGGCGCTCGACACCATGCATGCCCTCGGGCTCGCGCTCGCGGCGGGCGCCGAGCGCTGGACGGCGATGGAGGGCGGCTACCCGGTCATCGTCGAGGGCGAATGCGTGGGCGGCATCGGCGTCTCCGGCGCGACCTGGGAGCTCGACGACCAGTTCGCGCGCGAGGCGGTGGAGGCGATCGGCGCCACCTACAAGATAGACAAGTGACGCGATAGAGAACAGGAATGGCTGACAAACCGCTGCGGGTCGCATGTATCGGAATGGGCTGGTGGTCGGACGTCCTCGCCGACGCCATGAAACGCTCCGGGAAGTTCGAGATCGCGTCCTGCTACACGCGCTCCGACGAGAAGCGGCAGGCGTTCGCGAAGAAATACGGCTGCGCGGCCGCGCCGAGCTATGAAGCGATTCTCGGCGACAAGGCCGTCGAGGCGATCGTCAATACCACGCCGAACAACGTGCACGCGGAAACGACGCGTGCTGCGGCCGCGGCGGGCAAGCATGTCTTCCTCGACAAGCCGATCGCCAATACGGTTGCGGATGCCCGCGCCCTAACCGATGCCTGCCGCACGGCCGGCGTCGTGCTGGCGCTCGGCTACCAGCGGCGCAAGGAGAGCCACTTCCGCTGGATCCGCAAGAGAATCGACGACGGCGTTTTCGGCAGGCTTGTCAATGCCGAGGCCAACATCAGCCGCGACCGGCTCGGGCAGTTTCAGCCTGGCTCGTGGCGCTATACCGCGGAGGGCATGCCCGGTGGGGTCATGCTCCAGATCGGCATTCATTACACCGACGTCCTCGAGTACCTGATGGGACCGATCAAGGCGGTGCGCGGCAGCCTCGCGCAGCTCGTCCTGCCCGGCGAGAACCCGGACATCGCGAGCCTGATCATGGAGCACGAAAACGGCGCGCTTTCCACGCTCAATGCGTGCTACGCCTCCGCGTCCGAGTATTACCTCATGAACATCTACGGCAAGGAGGCCACGGCTTATTACGATCTGCACCAGGGCCTGCGCTTGCTCAAGCGCGGCAGCAGCACCGTGAACGCGGTGCCCTGCCCGAAGAACGACACGATCGTCGAGGAGCTCGAGGAGTTCGCCGGCGCCGTGCGCGGAACGGGCAAGCCGGAGATGGACGGCGGGAAGGGGACGGCCTCGCTGGCAGTCCTGCTGGCGGGCATCCGGTCCGCCCGCGAAGGACGGCGAGTCGCAGTTGCCGAATTACTGGAAGGCAGCGATCTCCGGTCGGCGCAGGATCAGATTCGCAAAAAGGGTTAGCACCGTGCAGAAACAAGTCGAGAAACGAGCAACGCGAATCGAGTCACGTGCTCCGATCTCGTGGCCCGACGAGGTTCACCGGGTACTGATCGATGCGAATGTGCGTCAAGTCGGATACGTGCCGGATTCCGGGCATGCGCGGCTGATCACTCTGGTGCGCGCGGACCGGCGCTTGCGGGCAATCCCGCTCACGACCGAAGAAGAAGGCGTCGCGCTCGCCGTCGGCGCCTGGCTCGGCGGCGAGAGGAGCGTCCTGCTCATGCAATCGAGCGGCGCGGGCAACTGCATCAACATGCTCGGCATGGCGAACGAATGCCGCGTGCCGCTGCTCGCCCTCGTCACCATGCGCGGCCAGTGGGGCGAATTCAACCCGTGGCAGGTGCCGATGTCGCGGGCCACCGCGCCATCGCTCGCGGCGATCGGCATGGTCGTGCAGGCGGTGGATCGCGCCGGCGAGGTTGGTGAATCCGTGGCCGCCGCGGCGCGGCTTGCGTTCAGCACCTCTCGCATGATCGCAGTCCTCATATCGCAGCGCGTCGTCGGAGCCAAGGAGTTCAAGTGAAAGTGACGAGGTACGGGTGACGAGATGAAGGGGAAGAGATGAGGCTGAAACATTCATGAAGCATAACTTGCCATCGCTGGACCGGCGCAGGGTCGCGGCGGATATCCTCAGGCAGCGCGGGAACGCGCTGGTCGTGGCCGGGCTCGGCGCTCCGGTCTGGGACACGGCCGCAGCGGGAGATCACGCGCTCAATTTCTACACGTGGGGCGGCATGGGCGGCGCGGCCATGATCGGCCTCGGGCTCGCGCTCGCCCAGCCCGCGCGCCGCGTGCTCGTCATCACGGGAGACGGCGAGCTCCTGATGGGGCTCGGCTCGCTTGCGACGATCGCCGTGCAGCGGCCGCGCAACCTGGCGGTCATCGTCATGGACAACGAGCGCTACGGCGAGACCGGCATGCAGGATACCCACACACGTTTCGGCGTGGACCTCGCGGGCATAGCGAAAGCGGCCGGCTTCCGTGCCGCCGGGACAGTTTACAGCGCCGCGGAGTTGAAGAGCTGGATCCCGCGCTTCCACCGCCACGCCGGACCGCTGTTCTGCGACATCAAGGTGACAACTCAGGCTGCACCGATGGTCCTGCCGATGCGAGAAGGTCCGGTGCTCAAGAACCGCTTTCGCGAAGCTTTGCTCGGACCCAGCGAGGCGTCTGTGCCGAACTCCTGATCGCGGGCGCCCAGGCGGACGCCCGGATCATCGAGCTGGGAATTACTTCAATGTGATGTTGGCAGCCTTGATGACCTTCTTGTACTTTTCCAGTTCGACCGTCATGAGCTTGGTGAGCTCCGCAGGCGTCGTGGTAACCGGATCCGCTCCATTGCGCTCGAACGGCTCCTTCATCTCCGGCGACTTCGCAATCGCGACCAGCTCGCCGTAGAGCTTTTTCAACACCGGGCCAGGGGTGCCCTTCGGCGCAAAGAAGCCGAGCCACAACGACACCTCGAACCCCGGATAGCCGGATTCAGCGACGGTCGGCACGTTCGGCAGCGCCGGTGAGCGCTTGGCAGTGCCCACTGCAATCGGGCGCAGCTTGCCCGCCTTGGCCTGCGGCAGCACCGCCGGCATGCTGCCGAAGAGTGCCTGAACCTCCCCGCCCATCGTGGCGGTGCCCGCGGGGCCGTTGCCCTTGAACGGCACATGCACGACGTTGATACCCGCAGCGAGCTTCAGCATCTCCATCGCGATCTGCGTGGTCGTGCCTGCTCCAGCCGACGCGTAATTGAGCTTGCCCGGCTCGGACTTGGCCAGCGAGATGAATTCCTTGAGCGTCGCCGCCTTGACGCCGGGGTTCAGAACCAGCAGGTACGGCGTGGACGCCACCAGCGTGATCGGCGCGAAATCCTTGACCGGATCGTATTTCACGTCGGGAAAGATCGCCGGCGCGATCACGTGGGTGCTGGTCGTGCCCATGGTGAGCGTGTAGCCGTCGGGATTGGCCCGCGCCGCCAGTTCCGTGCCGATGGTCCCGCCCGCCCCGCCGCGGTTGTCGATGATCACCTGCTGACCGAGGCGCTCGGAGAGCTTCTGCCCGACCAGGCGGGCGATGATGTCGGTCGAGCCGCCCGGCGGGAACGCGACGATCAGCCGGATCGGCTTGGTCGGGTAAGCCTGTCCTGGGCCTTTCGAAGGGCCTTGCGCATGCGCGGCGAACGGCAAACCAGCGATCAACGTGCTCAACAGCAGATTGCGCAACATTCCGTTCATCTTTTCCTCCATTTATATTTTGAAAGCGGCAGCGCGGAACGCTCCGAGTGCAGCAGGGCGAATTATGCACGAAACACCGGCCCCGCGCCCTGTCGAGGATACCTTCGACGCAGCCCTCAGTCGACGGTGATGCCGGACGCCTTCACCACCTTGGCCCATTTCTCGATCTCGGACTTCTGGTACGCGGCGAACTGGTCAGGGGTCATGCCCTCGGGCTCCGCCCCCTGCTTCCTGAGCGATTCAGCCACGTCGTTCAATCCCAGTATCGCCACCACCTCGGCGCTCAAGCGCGCGACGTTTTCCCGCGGGGTTCCGGCCCGCGCAAAAAGCCCGTACCACAGGGTCGCCTCATAGCCCGGCAGGCCGGCCGCGACCGCCAGCGGCGGCACGTCGGGCGCGGTGGGAGACGCGCGCGGTGTCGTAACCCCGAGCGGCCGCAATTTTCCAGCCCGCGCATGCGGCAGGGACGTCAGCATCGGCGAGATCGCCATCGACACCTGGCCGGCGACGGTTTCGATCAGCGCCTGCGGGCTGCCCCGGTAGGCGACGTGCAGGATGTCCACTCCGGCCATCGACTTGAACAACTCGCCGGCAAGGTGTCCCGTCGTGCCGACTCCGGCCGTTGCGAATGCGATCTGCCCGGGCCGCGCGCGGGCGAACGCGATCACCTCCTTGGCGTTCGTCACCGGCAGGGAGGGATGCACCGTCATCAGCATCGGCACGACGGCAATCATGGAGACCGGCGTGAAATCGCGCACGGGATGGTACGGGAGATTGCGGCTGGTGCTCACGCTGATGGCGTGGGTCGAGGAGGTGCCCACCATCAGCGTGTAGCCGTCGGCCGGTGCCTTGAGCACGATTTCTGCCGCGATGATGCCGCTGCCGCCGGGGCGCGGGTCGACCAGTACCTGCTGGCCGGATCGTTCCGCGAGTTTCGCGGCCACCGCGCGCGCCAGGATGTCCGCCCCGCTCGCCGGCGGGAAGGGAACGACCATGCGCACGGATTTTGCGGGATAGGCTTGCGCCGCGGCCTGCGGCGCCATGCACGCGAGAAATGCTCCGGCAACAAACAGGTATGCCAGACGCGACTTGGGGCTCATGGCTCCCTCCTCCTGAGGTTGTACAGCTCAAGTGCTCCCGGTGGCCGGATTTTTCGGATACATCTCGAATTCGCCCACGATCTCGAGCACCGAGCGGCGCGGCAACTCAGCGACGCCGACCGCGGAGCGGGCGTGGGCGCCGCGCTCCGGCCCCCACAGCTCGAAGAAGAGGTCGGAAGCGCCGTCGATCACCGCGAACTGGCGCTCGAACCCGGGCGCGGAATTGACCATGCCGTGGAGGCGAATCACCCGCTTCACGAGGTCGAGATCCCCGGCATGGGCCTTGATGGAGGCGAGGATTTGCAGCGCGACGGCGCGCGCCGCGACGTACGCCTCCTGCTCGGTGACTTCGATCCCCACCTTGCCGGTGTTCTTCGCTCCGAGCATCAGCGGATGCCGCGCCGTGCTGTGCCCGCCGAGGAAGAGGATCTCGCCCACCTGCACGCACGGGATGCGGTTCGCGCTCGGGTAGGCGTGGACCTGCGGCAGCCGCAGCCCCATTTTCGCGAGCTTGCCCTCGATGAGGCCCATATCAGCTATGATTTTCGCGAGCCGGAGAATACTCATCATGCCACAAGCCGCGCCGTCCAAGCTTTGCAGTCTCGCGGATCTCGCTCAGCGCGTGCCCGACGGGTGTGCTCTCGGGCTGGGCGGCGTCTTCCTCCACCGCGGCCCGTTCGCGCTGGTGCGCGAGCTCGCGCGCCAGCGCCGGCGCAACCTGGAAATCATCAAGTCCTCGCCCGGATACGACCTTGACCTGCTGTGCCGGGCGGGAGCGGTGGCGAAGGTGCGGGCCGGCATCGTCGCCATGGAGGGCAACTTCGGGCTCGCTCCGTGGTACCGCAGGGCGATCGAACGCAAGGAGGCCGCGCTCGAAGAGCACGCCTGAATGACCCTCGTCGCCGGGCTGCGTGCAGCCGCATACGGAGTCCCCTTCCAGCCGGTCGCCGGCGTGCACGGCAGCGACCTCGCGGCGTTGAACGGCTGGCAGAAGATCAAGGATCCTTACGGCTCGGGGAAGGACGTCTACGTCATCCCCGCCATCTCCCCCGATGTCGCGGTGATCCACGCCAACGAGGTGGACGAGCACGGCAACGCGCGCGTGCTGGGCTCCCCCTTCTGGGATCACCCCCTGACGCGCGCGGCGAAGCGCGTGCTCGTCACCGCCGAGCGGCTCGTTCCGTCGGCAGCGCTCGCGGCCCAGCCGGAGCTCACGCTCGTGCCGGGCTTCATGGTGGAAGCTGCCGCGGTCGTGCCGCGCGGCGCGTGGCCGGGCTCGATGCATCCGCTCTACGAGGTTGACTACCCCGCGGTCGAGGCCTACCTGCGCGATGAAGATGGCGCACTGGAGGCCCATCTGGCCGCCGCACCCGAACAATCCAAGAAGTGACTCGTTGCTCGTTACTCGTTACTGGATTCATCGCGAACACTCCGAACGAGGAACGAGGAACGAGCAACGTAATGCAAAGCGACTGGACACCGTTCTCGTACATCGTCGTGAACCTCGCGCGGCAGATCCGTCCGGGCGAGATCGCGTTCAGCGGCGTCAATTCCACGCCCGCGATGCTGGCGTGTTTGCTCGCCAAACGCGCCTACGACTTTCATTTCACCTATCTCAATGTGGCCGGCGGCGTCGAGCCGGTGCCGAAGAACATTCCGCATTCGAGCAGCGACCCGGCGCTCGTCGCGGGCTCGCCGGCAATCTTCGGGAACGAGGACTTCTACGACCTGTGCGCGCGCGGCGGGCTGGATCTCGTGTATCTCGGCTGCGCGCAGGTGGATGGCGAGGGACGCACCAACGTCTCCGTCATCGGCGACTGGAAGAACCCGAAAGTGCGGCTGCCGGGCGGCGGCGGCGCCGCGGTGATGATGCCAACGGCAAAGCGCGTCGTGACCTGGCGCACCGAGCATTCCACCCGCACCCTGGTGGAGAAGCTCGACTTCGTGACCGCCGCGGGCAACCTCCAGACGGTCGTGACGCCGATCGCGGTGTTCCAGAAGCGCGCCGGGCGCCTGGCGCTGGAGTTCTGGAATCCGCAGGTCGCGCTCGACGAAGTCGCACGGCGCACCGGCTTCCGGTTCGACGCGAGCGGCGCGCAGCCGGCTGCACCCATCAGCGCGCGCGAGCGCGCGGCCCTGGACAGTCTCGATCCGCGAGGTGAATTCGCAGCCGGCCTGCGGGCGTGATTCCCGATCCCGCTCGCGGACCGTCGGGCTGCATCGTGCTTATGCCGCAGGTTAATCGCCGGCGTTATTTCAGCTGCCGGGGATGACGCCGGGCTTGAGCGAGTAGCAGTAATCGGCGATGTCGCCCGGCCTGCACTTCCAGACGCGATCCATGAACTTGCTCGAAAAGCAGTGCTGGAGCGCCCGGCGCAGCGGGCGCAGGCGGAACGGATAGCCGAACACGTAGGGGTGGATGGAGACGCCGCACACGAGCGGGTGCTTTGTGCTTTGCTCGGCCATTTCCTCGAAGTGGTCCACCAGCATGTCGCAGAACTCGCGCCCCGTGTGCTGGCGGTGAATGATCTGCGGCGAATCGTTCAGCTCCGCGGGGTACGGCACGGAGAGGAGCGGCCCTGCGCGCGTGCGCATCCAGATCGGCTGGTCGTCGTGCGGCCAGTCCATGAGATAGGTGTATCCGGCCTCCTTCAGGAGATCGGGGGTCCAGGAATTCTCGTAGGTGCCGGAGCCCATCCAGCCCCGGGGCGGCCTGCCCTCGTGGCGGGTGAACGTCTCGGTCACTTCCTCGATGAGGTGCGCCTCGTCCGACTCCCAGCGGAAATCGTGCAGGTTCTCCGAGTTGGTGCGCCCGTGCGCGACGATCTCGTCGCCGCGGGCGCGCATGCGTTCCATGATCTGCGGCGCGTGCTCGTAGAGCAGGCTGTTGGTGTTGTGGGCGAGCGGCATCTGCAGCTCTTGAGCGAGGTCGAACAGCCGCCAGATGCCGATGCGATTGCCATAGTCGCGCCACGAGTAGTTGCGATGGGTCGGAGGCTCGCCGAGCTTGGCGTTGTCGTGCCCCCGGCCCTTGCCGAATGCAAAGACCTCGACGTTGGTGGTGATGCAGAACGCGAGGCGCTTGCCGCCCGGCCAGCTGTAGTCCTTGCGCTCGATCAGGGGCGAGTAGTCGTAGCGGTTGTGCCGGGGCAGCAGCGTCGAGGCCATGGGGTACTCCTGGCGCGAGAGGAAAAGCTAAACTTACCACAGGAGAAACCGCCGGATGTTCGACGCCGCCTCAGTACCGGAGCTGATTCTCGCCACCGCGCGCGATCCCGCCATTCGCGCGCGCCCGGCCCTGTGGGCCGCAGGGCGCACGCTCGACTACTCCGCGCTGGCGGATGCCGTCACGCGCGTATCCGGCATGCTGCTCGAGCGCGGGCTCCGGCGCAGCGGGCGCGTTGCCGTGGCCGCCGGCAGGACCGCCGATGCCGTGGCGGGGCTGCTCGGCATCATGGCGGCGGGCGGCGCCGCCTGCGTCGTCGATCCGCGGTTGCCGCCCGCGGAGCTCGAGGTCCGGCTCCGGAGCGCGGAAATCGGCTGGCTGCTGGCGGACGCCGCGCACGCTACGCACGCGGGCGCAGCGGTATGGTTGAAGCGCGTCCGGCTGGAAGACGCAGCGCATGCGGTGCCGTGTGTCATCGATGATATCGGGCGCAATGACGACGCGCTGCTGGTGATGACCAGCGGCAGCACCGGCGCACCGAAGGCGGTGCTGCTCACCCACGCCAACCTGTTGTCCAACGCATACGGCGTCGC
>JAHZNX010000279.1 GCA_020028375.1 Betaproteobacteria bacterium
TCGTGACATAGTGCGGCGTGACATGGTGATGCGAGGTGGGTGGAAGACCCCCCTACCTGACACGCAGTTTCATGTCACGCGGTACCACGTCACGCTCTATCACGTCACGCGGCACCACGTCACGCCTTTCCCCGGCAGGGGCTATTTGTTATCGTGCGTCCCATGCACACCATGACCAGCACGGAGCTCTACCTGCGGCTGCTCGGCCACGTCAAGCCGTACTGGCGCATGTTCTTGCTGGGCATTCTCGGAATGGTGGTGTTCGCGGCGACCACGCCCGTGCTGCCGGCGCTGGCGAAGCCGCTCATCGAGGGCACCTTCATCGAACGCGACCCGGTCGTGATGCAGTGGCTGCCGGCGGCGATCATCCTGCTCTTCATCGTGCGCGGCCTCTCCACGTTCGTCTCGGGCTACGGCATCAACTGGGTGGGCACGCGTCTCGTGACCGACCTCCGCAACGCCATGTTCGTGAAGCTCCTGGCGCTGCCCGCCGCGTTCTACGAGCAGCGGCCATCCGGCCAGCTCATCTCCAAGCTCACCTTCGACGTGACCCAGGTCATGGTTGCTGCCACCAGCGCTCTCACCATTGTGTTCCGGGACGCGCTCATGATTGCAGGGCTGCTCGGCTACCTGGTCTGGCTCAACTGGAAGTTGACGCTTTTCGCGCTGGCGGCGGCGCCGTTCGTGGTCGGAGTCGTGCAGGTGCTGAGCGTGCGGCTGAGGAGGTCGAGCCGCGAGGTGCAGAACGCGATGGGCAGCATCACGCAGGTCGTCGACGAAGCGATCGGCGGACACAAGGTGGTGAAGCTGTTCGGGGGACAGGACTACGAGAGCCGGCGCTTCGACCAGGAGGCGAACCACGTGCGGCGGCACCTGATGAAGCAGGCCGTGGCGCTCGCGGCGAGCGCGCCCATCGTGCAGCTGATCGCGGCGTTTGCGCTCGCGGTCATCATCTGGTACGCGATGGGGCAATCGAGCGCCGTGCAGCTTTCGATCGGCGATTTCGCGGCGTTCGTAACCGGCATGATGCTGCTGATGGCGCCTCTGAAGCGCGTGACCGATATCAACGAGTATGTCCAGAAGGGGCTTGCGGCCGCCGAGAGCGTGTTCCGGCTGATCGACGAGGAGGTGGAGCCCGACCAGGGCACGCGCGCGCTCGGGCGCGCGCGGGGCGAGATCCGATTCGAGAACGTGAGCTTCCACTACGGCGACCCCGGGCGCCTCGCGCTCGAGGCGATCGACCTCTCGATTGCGCCGGGCCAGACCGTGGCGCTGGTCGGGCCCTCGGGCGCGGGCAAGACCACGCTCGTGAACCTGGTGCCGCGCTTCTACCACCCGACGCGCGGGCGGGTGCTGCTCGACGGGCATGACCTGGAGAGCCTCACCCTCGGGAGTCTGCGCGCCAACATCGCGCTGGTGTCGCAGGACGTGGTACTGTTCAACGATACGGTGGCGGCGAACATCGCCTACGGCGCCATGAACGGTGCCGCGGAGAAGGACGTCGTTGCCGCCGCCGAGGCGGCGCACGCGATGGAGTTCATCCGCGACATGCCGCAGGGGCTCGCGACCCTCGTCGGCGAGAACGGGGTGAAGCTTTCCGGAGGGCAGCGCTAGCGATGGCCCATATCTCCGTCGTCACGCCCGTCTACCGCGCCGAGGGCTGCCTCGAGGAGCTCTACCGCAGGCTCGTCGCCGCGCTCTCGGGCATCACGCAGGATTTCGAGATCGTGATGGTCGAGGACTGCGGGGGCGACCGCTCGTGGGAGATCATCCGCAGCCTCGCGCGCCGCGACGCGCGGGTGAAGGGCATCCAGTTCAGCCGCAACTTCGGCCAGCACTACGGCATCACCGCGGGGCTCGACCATTGCGACGGCGACTGGGTGGTGGTGATGGACTGCGACCTGCAGGACCGGCCGGAGGAGATTCCCGTTCTCTACGCCAAGGCGCGGGAAGGCTACGACGTGGTGCATGCGCAGCGCGACCGGGGCCGTGACTCGATGGTCAAGCGCTGGGCCTCCAATGTCTATTTCAAGTTGCTCAGGTTTCTTGCCGACGTCGGAGACGACACCCCGGGCAATTTCCGCATCCTGTCGCGCAAGGTGGTCGAGAACTTTCGGCAGCTGCGCGAGCAATTGCGATATTCGGCGGGCCTGCTCAACTGGATGGGTTTTCCGACGGCGTATGTCAATGTCCAGCAGGCCGACCGTTTCGCCGGCAAGACGACCTACACGCTGGCGAAGCTATGGAAGCTTGCCTTCGATATCATGATCGCCTTTTCGGACAAGCCATTGCGGCTGTCGGTGCGCCTCGGATTCATCATCGCGTTCCTCGCGTTCTGCTATGGGGTGTATATCCTCGTCAGTGCGCTGCTCTATGGATCGTCGATCACCGGGTGGAGCAGCCTGATCGTCTCGATCTACTTCATTGGCGGCATCATCATCGCCATTCTCGGCGTGATCGGCATCTACCTTGGCAAGACCTTCGACGAATCGAAGAAGCGGCCGCTGTATATCGTCATGCATACCACCTTCGACAGCGCGCGCAAGGATGGCTGAGCGCGCTCAAGATTGCACAATCCAGCCGACCTCTCTCGCCGGGTGATCCAATGAGTTACGCCTATCTCGCCAGCTCCATATTGCTCATGGTCTACTGCCAGCTTGCCATCAAGTGGCAGGTGACCGGCGCCGGAGCCTTTCCCGACGGCGCGGCCGGCAAGCTCGGTTTCCTGCTCGGGCTCCTGCTCAATCCCTGGATCGTTTCCGCGCTGGCGGCGGCACTGGTCGCGGCGCTATTGTGGATGGCGGCGCTCACCAAGCTCGATCTGTCGCACGCCTATCCGTTCGTGAGCCTGTCGTTCGTGCTGGTGGCCCTCGCCTCGGCATGGGCGTTCCACGAGCCTCTCACGGGACTCAAGCTCGCTGGCATCGCCTTGATCTGCCTCGGCGTCGTGATCGGGAGTCAGGGTTGATGAAATGCGTGGTGCTCGGGGGCGCCGGCTTCATCGGCTCCCATCTGGCGGAGCGGCTATTGAGCGCCGGGCACGCTGTGCGCATCTTCGACAAGCACGATCGGGGCTCCACCGGCTGGGCTGCGGGGCGTCGAGACATCGAGTGGGTGCGCGGGGATTTCCTCAGTCCTGAGGACGTGCGCGGCGCGATCGCCGGCTGCCAGGCGGTCTTTCACCTGGCATGGACGACGCTGCCGCGGTCCTCGAACGAGGATCCGGTAGCCGACGTTGCGACGAACATCATCGGCACTCTGCACCTGCTGGAAGCCTGGCGGCGCGAGGCGGGCGGCAAGTTCGTATTCGTTTCTTCCGGGGGCACCGTTTACGGAGTGCCGCGAACGGTGCCGATCACCGAGGAGCACCCGACGCACCCGATCACCTCCTACGGCATCACCAAGCTGACGATCGAAAAGCACCTGGAGCTCTACCGCCTGCTGCACGGCGTGGATTACTGCGTGCTGCGCATCGCCAACCCCTTCGGCGAGCGCCAGCGCGTCGCGTCGGGGCAGGGGGCGGTGACCACGTTCCTCCATCATGCCCATCGCAATGAACCGATCGAGGTCTGGGGCGACGGCAGCGTGGTGCGGGATTACCTGTACGTCGGGGACGTTGCCGAGGCGCTGGCACGCACGCTCGATTACCGGGGCAACTTCAGAGTCATCAATATCGGCGGCGGCGTCGGCCGCGATCTGAACCAGGTCCTCGCGGCGATCGAGAGCGTGATCGGCCGCCCCGTGAATCGGCGCTACCTTCCGGGGCGCAAATTCGACGTGCCGGCCAACGTGCTCGACATCCGGCTGGCCCGCACCGAGCTGGGCTGGCAGCCGGTGACTCCATTCGAGGACGGTCTCCGGCGCACGCTGCGCTGGGTTGCCGGCGCCGGAGTCACGCGGTGAGGCCCGTGAGTTCGCGTATCGCCGCGATGACGTTCGCCGCCGGCAGCGCAAGCAGGCAATCGCTGAAGCTCTTGATGTGTCGCTCGCAACCTGAGAGGTGGCAGGGCACGCAGATACCGGGACCTTGCAGGAGCACCACGTTGCCCACATGCTGGCTTCCGCAACGCCGCCAGGGATTGGCGTCCGGCGCGTGGCCGCGCGGCCACGGTCCCCATTTCACCGGGTTGGTGGGCCCGTAGAGCGCAACCGTCGGAGTCCCGAGCGCGGCGGCGATGTGGGTCATGGCGGTGTCGGGCCCGATGTAGATTCGGGCGCGGCTCACCAGGCAGGCCGACCCGCCGAGGGTGAGCTTGCCCGCGGCGTTGATCGTTCCCGCCGGCATCGCGCGCGCGAGGTCGTCCACATACGCGACCTCCTCCGCATCGCCGCTCCCCGTCAGCGCGAGGCGAAAGCCGCGCGTGGCTAGCCAGCGCGCGATCTCGATCCAGCCATCGCGGTGCCACATCTTGTAGTTGTACTTGGGATAGGTATGGAGCACTGCCAGCGGCTGGCCCTTATCGCCGCCGACCAGCTGCGCTGCCCGCTCCTCGTCCCGGGCGCTCCAGCTCACGACCAATTCCCCGCTGCGCTGCGCGCCGACGACATCGGCGAGCGCCAGGCCCATCCGCACCGTATGGGTGTTGAAATTGTCGAACGGAAGCCACTCGTGCAGCAGGCGCCGCTTCCACGCCCCGCTCGTGGGCAGCAGCAGCCCCGCGCGCCAGCGCCCCGCGAGAAACGCGTACAACGTTGGACGATCGCCTGCCAGGACCGACAGCGCGACGTCGTAGCGGCGCAGGAGGCGCCCTATGAATTGCAGATGCGC
>JAHZNX010000280.1 GCA_020028375.1 Betaproteobacteria bacterium
GTGCAAGGAAGGCGACCTGGTGCTGATCGAGGAATGCCGGCCGATCGCGCGCACCAAGAGCTGGCGCGTGATCGAGCTGGTGGAAAAGGCGAAGATCGTCTGATGTTGAGGGAACGAGGGGATATCTCCCCTCATACTCCCCTGAAACAGGGGCCGTTTCAGACAGGCAAGAAACGGCCGATATACGATGATTTTGCGTTGCGGATTCAGAGGGATGGACGTATAATCCGCAACCTTTTCGGCACGCCCCGGCAGGCGCGGCGACCGACCCGGACGGGCTCCAATACTGACCGCGATGCGGTCAAGTTGGGGAAGCGAGTCAAGCGAGAGAACGATGATACAGATGCAGTCCATGTTGGACGTGGCCGACAACACCGGCGCGCGCTCGGTGATGTGCATCAAGGTGCTGGGCGGCTCGAAACGGCGCTATGCCGGGATCGGCGACGTCATCAAGGTGAGCGTGAAGGACGCGGCCCCGCGCGGGCGCGTCAAGAAGGGCGAGATCTACGACGCCGTGGTGGTGCGCACCGCCAAGGGCGTGCGCCGCAGCGACGGCTCGCTGATCAAGTTCGATTCGAACGCGGCGGTGCTGTTGACGCCCAAGCTCGAGCCGATCGGAACCCGCATCTTCGGGCCGGTGACGCGGGAACTCCGCACCGAGCGCTTCATGAAGATCGTCTCGCTGGCGCCGGAAGTGCTGTGAGGGTGCGAGCCATGCACAAGATCCGAAAAGGCGACGACGTGATCGTGACGACCGGGCGCGACAAGGGCAAGCGCGGCACCGTGTTGAAGATCGTCGACGCGGAGCACGTGTTGGTGGAGGGCGCGAACCGGGTGAAGAAGCACCAGCGCCCGATCCCGATGAAAGGCGTAACCGGCGGCATCGTTGACCGGGACATGCCGCTGCACGTCTCGAACGTGGCCCTCTACAACCCGGGGACCAAGAAGGCCGACCGCGTCGGCATCCGGGTGCTGGAAGACGGCCGCCGCGTTCGTTATTACAAGTCCAACGGCGAAGTGATCGACACATGAGCGCAGCCAAGACCAAGGACGCCAGGGGCGCCAGGGATCCCAAGGCGGCCCGGGACGCCAAGGGCCAGAAGGACCCCAAGGGCGGCGCGGGAGACGCCCGGGCTCCAAAGGAAGCCAGGCCGTCCGCGCCGCCCAAGGAGGCGAAGCAGGCGAAGCCCGAGGCCAAGGAGGCCCCGGCTCCGAAGGAGCAGAAGGAGCGCAAGCCCGAGCGGCCCGCGCCGGTTCCGCGCCTGCAGATCCTCTACCGCGAGACCGTGGTGCGGCAGTTGATGGAGCAATTCGGCTACAAGTCCGCGATGCAGGTGCCGCGGATCCAGAAGATCGTGCTCAACATGGGCGTGGGCGAATCGGTGGCGGACAAGAAGATCATGGACAACGCGGTCTCCGACATGAGCAAGATTGCGGGCCAGCGGCCGATCGTCACCAAGTCGCGCAAGTCGATCGCGAACTTCAAGATCCGCAGCGGCTACCCGATCGGCTGCAAAGTGACGCTCCGCGGCCGGCGCATGTACGAGTTCCTCGATCGCCTCGTCAGCATCGCGATGCCGCGCATCCGCGATTTCCGCGGCATTTCGGCTAGGGCCTTCGACGGCCAGGGCAACTACAACATGGGCGTCAAGGAGCAGATCATCTTTCCCGAGATCGAGTACGACAAGATCGACGCGATCCGGGGCATGAACATCACCATCGCCACCACGGCGAAATCGGACAACGAGGCGAAGGCGCTGCTCGGCGCCTTCCGCTTTCCGTTCCGGAACTAGGAGACCGCGAGGCAACCCACTCATGGCAAAAACGGCACTGATCAACCGCGACAAGAAGCGCCGCCAGATCGTCAAGAAATTCGCCGCCCGGCGCAAGGAGCTGCTCGCGACCGCAGCCAACCTGAAGCTCCAGCCCGAAGAGCGCTACGCGGCGCGCGAGAAGCTGCAGAAGCTGCCCCGCGACGCCTCCCCGGTGCGGCTGCGCAACCGCTGCGCGCTGACCGGGCGCCCGCGCGGCGTCTATCGCAAATTCGGGCTCGCGCGCGGCAAGCTCCGGCTGATCGCCCTGCATGGGGAGATTCCGGGCGTGATCAAGGCGAGCTGGTAAACAGACAGTTTCGAGTTCCGAGTTGCGGGTTACGAGTTCAGAATCCGGGATCAACGACTCGAAACTGGAAACTCGAAACTAGGAACGAAACATATATGCCGATGACCGACCCCATAGCCGACATGCTGACGCGCATCCGCAACGCGCAGAGTTCAGAGAAGCAGTCGGTGGCGATGCCCGCGAGCAAGCTGAAGAGCGCGATCGCCCAGGTGCTGAAGGACGAGGGTTATATAGAAGATTTCGCCGTGCGCGAGGGGGAGGGCAAGCCCCAGCTCGAGATCGGCCTCAAGTACTACGCCGGCAAGCCGGTGATCGAGCGGATTGAGCGCGTGAGCCGTCCGGGGTTGAGGATCTACCGCCCGAAGGACGAGCTGCCAAAAGTGATGAACGGGCTCGGTGTCGCGATCGTCTCGACCTCCCGCGGGGTGATGACCGATCGCAAGGCCCGCGGCATGGGGGTCGGCGGCGAAGTGCTGTGCATCGTCGCGTAACGGGAATCGCACCATGTCGAGAATCGGAAAAGCCCCCGTCGTGCTGCCGCAGAAGGTCGAGGTGACCCTGACGCCGGGCGAGATCCAGGTGAAGGGCCCGCTCGGGAGCCTCACCCAGCGCATCGCGCCCGAGGTCCAGGTCGAGAAGGTGGATAACCGCATCCAGTTCAAGCCGGCGGGCAACTCGCGGCACGCCGACGCCATGTCGGGCACGCTGCGGGCGCTGGTCGCGAATATGGTGACCGGCGTCACCCAGGGCTTCGAGAAGCGGCTGACGCTCGTCGGCGTGGGCTACCGCGCGCAGGCCCAGGGCGACAAGTTGAACCTGACGCTCGGCTACTCCCACCCCGTGGCGCATTCCATGCCGAAAGGCGTCAAGGTGGAGACGCCGACGCAGACCGAGATCGTGATCAGGGGCATGGACCGGCAGCAGGTTGGCCAGGTGGCGGCGGAAGTACGCGCCTACCGCAGCCCCGAGCCGTACAAGGGCAAGGGCGTGCGCTATGCCAACGAGCAGGTCGTGATCAAGGAAACCAAGAAAAAATAAGGGGAATCAGGGGAACCCATGTTCGACAAGAACCTGCAACGACTGCGCCGGGCGCGCAAGACCCGCGCCAAGATCGCCGAGCTCGCCGCGGCGCGCCTGACCGTGCACCGCTCGAACAGCCACATCTACGCGCAGGTGATCGACCCGAGCGGCGCGAAGGTGCTAGCGGCCGCATCCTCGGTCGAGCCCGAGGTGCGCAAGAGCGCCCAGCACGGGCGCAATGTCAAGGCGGCGGCCGAGGTCGGCCGGCGCATCGCCGAGCGGGCGAAAAAGCTCG
>JAHZNX010000281.1 GCA_020028375.1 Betaproteobacteria bacterium
CCAGGGTGCGTGCACAGGTCGGCCCGGCCAGGACCCGCGTCAGGTCGAGCACCCGGATGCCCGACAACGGCCGATCACTGTCGGGAAGCTTTTCCGGCGGGCTGTCGCCAATCTTGACGATCTCCATCAGCGGCAGCGAGGCCACCGCGGCGCCCTGCGGGTGACCGGCCCATTCGGCCATGGTGCGCACCATGCCGCCCGCGCCCTTTGCCGCGATGATCGCATGCTCGAGCTCGAGGGCGTCCCACTTTGCCACCGCCCGGCGCACCGCGTCGCGATCCTCCGGCACGCCGAGGACGCCCAAGGCGGCGGCGCGATGGTTCGGGAAGTTCGCATGGACGTAGCTCCAGCGGCCGTTCCTTGCCGGATAGAAGCCCATCACCGCGTTGCGCTCGGTCGAGACCGCTGCCCCGTTTAACTTCATGTAATGCCCGCTGCGGAGCGAGGCGGCCGCCTGGCGGGCATCGACCGCGACCTCCTGGCGTCGCCCGGTGCGCAGCTCCCACAGGTCGGCGGCGGCAAGGCCGACTGCGGCCAGCGCGGCGGTACTTGCCTCGCCGACGCGAAACGGCGTCCGCAATATCGGATCGGGGCCGCCGGTCATCTCGACCGCCCGCGCGCGCTCCCCGGGCCACCCGGCGATCGGCAGGATCGTGCGTAACGCGGCGCTGCTCACGATGCGGACCTTCCCCTGTTCTTCGTTGCGCTATGCTACACGCTCAACGGAGGAGCCCATGCTGATAGTCGATTCCCAGATTCACCTCTGGCAGAACGGAAAGATGAGCCCGCACCACCGACAGATCCCGACCTATTCCGCCGATGATGCGCTGAAGGAGATGGCGTCGGCCGGCGTTGATTGCGCGGTCATTCATCCGCCCAGCGCGTTCGGCGAGCCGGGCAATGCGCTCGCCGTCGAGGCCGTGCGCAGGCACCCGGACAAGTTCTGCATCCTGGGGCATTTCGACCTGCTCAGCCCCGATCGCGAGAAGATCGTCGCCCGCTGGCGCGAGCGGCCGGGGATGCTCGGGTTCCGCTTTACCTTCAACCAGCCGCAAGAGAAGACCTGGTGGACCGACGGCTCGCTCGACTGGTTCTGGAAGGCAAGCGAGAAGTCGGGGCTGCCGGTGGGTCTGCTCGCGAGCGGGGCGAACATCAAGGCGCTGGGGAAGATCGCCGAGCGGCATTCCGGCCTGAAGATGCACATCGACCACATCGGGCGTGGCGGCGGTCGAGCCGACGTTAAGGACGACGCGGCCTACGCCAACGTGGGCGAGATGCTCGCGCTCGCCAAACTGCCCAATGTCGCGGTCAAGTTGTCGGGTGCACCGAGCACGTCAACCCAACGCTACCCCTACCAGAACATCCACAAGTATCTGCAACAGATCATCGAGGCCTTCGGGCCCGCGCGCTGTTTCTGGGGCACCGACATCACCCGCATGCCTTGCTCGTACCGGCAATGCGTGACGATGTTCACCGAGGAGATGCCGTGGCTGAAGGGGCGCGACCTCGAGCAGGTGATGGGCGCGGCTTTCGTCGCCTGGCTCGGCTGGAAGCGAAAGATCTGAATCCGTGATTTCATACTTCCGCCTTCATCTTTAAGGACACCCCATGGCCAGGCTGCCTTCCATCACCAGCAAGAACCAGGTCCCCGCCGAGCACCATCCTATCGTGGACCGCGTCATCAAGAGCCGCGGCGCGATCCAGGGGCCGTTCACTATGCTGCTCCATTGCCCGCCGCTCGCCGAGCATGTCATGAGCCTGGGCGCCTACGTGCGCTTCGAGGGCGAGCTCGACAAGCGCGTGCGCGTCCTCGCGGCGATGACGGTGGCGCTGGAATTCGAGGCGGTCTACATCTGGGGCGCCCAGACCGGCCAGGCCCGCAAGCAGGGCGTGCCGGAGGCGACCATCACCGCGATCCGCGAGAAGCACTCGCGGGGCCTCCCGCCGGAGGATGCGCAGATAGTGGATTTCACGCGCGAGCTCATCCGCAGGCATCGTGTCAGCCCGGCGGTCATGAAGTCGCTGCAGGAGCGCTTCGGCAACTTCCAGCTGGTCGAGCTGACCGGAACGATCGGCTACTACAGCCTGCTCGCGATGACGGCGAATGCGTGCGAGCTCGAGCCGGCCCCCGGCGCGGAGGTCCTGAAGGTCTAATTCCTACCCTCCCCCTCGACGGGGGGCGAGGCGGGGTTTCGAGGAGCATGTCTCCGAGCCGCCGAGCGACCAACCCGATGCAGCGGGTTGGGACGGGCGGGATAGGGTGGGGGTGAGCGCCGAGCAGAAGGGGGAGTCATGTTCGATATCCGGTTATCGCAGGAGCAACGCGAATTTCAGCAGCTTGCACGCAAGTTCGCGCAGGAGGAGATCAAGCCCAAGGCGATGGCGCTCGATCGCGAGCCCGAGTGGGAAAAACGCGTTCCATGGGATCTCCTGAAGAAGGGCTCGCAGCTCGGCTTCCGCACCTTCGTGCTCCAGGAAGCGAACGGCGGCTCGGGCATGTCCGATCATCTCACGTCCTGCCTCGTCGCCGAGGAGCTGGCCGCGGGCGAGCTCGGCACGGCGTATTACTTCATGCTGACGGCGCGGCGCGCCCGCGACTGGTTCGAGCTGCGCATGACGCCCGAGCAGAAGGCTTACTTCATTCCGAGGTTCGTCGGTGACGACTTGTATTTCACGACGGTGGCGATACACGAGTCCGAGACGGACTTCGGCTTCGACTATTTCACCGAAACACCGGACAACGTGCGCTGGAACACGCGCGCCGTCGAGCAACCGGACGGCTCATGGATCATCAACGGAACGAAGGCGTTCCAGACGGTCGGATACCTCGCGAAGTTGATCGTCACGAGGGCGCAGACGCCGGCCGGCGTGCAGTCCTTTCTCGTCGAGGGCGATGCGCCGGGACTCACGCGGCGTCCCTTGTCGAAGCTCGGGCGGCGGGTCGGCGACAACGCGGCAGAGATCCATTTTGACAACGTGCGCGTTGCAAAGGGGCGGATCATGCCGCCGCCGCCCAAGGGGCGCACCGACATGGGCACGCATCCGACGATCGCGGCGCTCACGCTCGGGCTCGGCCGCGCGGCGTTCGAGGAAACGCTGAAGTACACGCAGGAGCGCGTTTCCGGCGGCAAGCCCATCATCAAGCATCAGGCGGTGGGCCTCGCGATCGCGGAGATGGCGATGAATCTGCAAGCGGCGCGGCGTCTCCTCTGGACGGCAGCGTGGGTGAAGGACCATCCGGAAGCGATTGCGGACGGCAGCGTGGAGAACCTGCCCTATGAGCATATGGCGCTGGCCTTTACGGGAACCGCCGTTCAGCGGCTCACCGAGCAGGCCATCGAGCTGTTCGGCGGCGCGGGCGTGATCCAGGGCATGCCGATCGAGAAATACGTGCGCGACGCGCACGTGCAGAAGCACGTTTCGTTTCCGTTCCCGGTGCCTGCGTAGCAGGCGGGGTGGTGGGAGGATCCCCTCCTTTCCGAGGAGGGGTCGCCGCAGAGCGGCGGGGGTGGTGGGAGCTAGTCCGGGATCTCGGGATCCACCAGCTTCGAAAGCTGCATGAGCGACTCCTGCCAGCCGAGGTAGCACGCATCGGGGGGAATGACGTCGGGAAGCCCTTCCTGCACCACCGTCAGCTCGGCCCCGCACGAGACCTTCTTGAAGGTGACGGTCACCTTCATTTCGTCCTGAAGGTTTGGGTCGTCGAACTTGTCCGTGTAGCGGATCAACTCGTTGGGCTTCAGTTCGAGATACTTCCCGCCGAAGGAGTGGCTCTTCCCCGTGGTGAAGTTGGTGAACGACGCCTTGTGTGTCCCGCCGACCTTGGGATCGGCCTGGTGGACCGTGCAGGTGAAACCGTACGGCGGCAGCCACTTGGCCATCGCAGCAGGGTCGAGGAACGCTTTATAGACTCGCTGGGGCGGCGCTTTGAGAACGCGGTGGAGGCCGGATGGTGCTGGGCATGATTCGCTCCTTTCCTTGTGCTTTACCCCGCCTGCCGGCTAGCCCCTCCTGGGCATTCCCGGAATGCAGGACACCGCGCCGGCCTCGTCGCCAAAGATCACCTTGATAAAAGCCGATTCCGGATCGGTCCCCGCGGCGCGCTCCC
>JAHZNX010000282.1 GCA_020028375.1 Betaproteobacteria bacterium
AAGAACATGATGGCGGCCATGGAGAGGAACGTGAGCGAGGCCCAGGTCGTGTAATTGCCGGCGGCTCCCCCGAACGTGAGCAGCGCACCGAGCTCGGGTATCTGCGCGGCGCGGCTGAAGATGTCGCCGAAGCCATCGTAGAGCCAGAACGTGACGAAGAGCCCGACGGCGATGAAGGCGAGGAGCTTCACCAGCGACTCGAAAGCGACCGCCGCCACCAGGCCCTCGTGGCGTTCGGTGGCATCGAGGTGGCGGGTGCCGAAGAGAATGGTGAACGCGGCGAGCAGCATGGCGATGTAGAACGTGTTGTCGCCGAGGAAGAGGGGGGCGCTTTGCTTGTCCGGAATCGCCGTATCGCCTACGTGCAGGATGATCGAGAAGGTGTTCGAGATCGCCTTCAGCTGCAGCGCGATGTAGGGGATGATCCCGACCACGGCGATGATCGTTACGAGGCCCCCGAGCATCTGGCTCTTGCCGTAGCGCGAGGCGATGAAGTCCGCGATCGAGGTGATCCGGTTCTGCTTGCTGATGCGGATGATCTTCAGCATCACGTACCACCACAGCGCCGCCATCAGCGTCGGCCCGAGATAGATCGGCAGGAAGCCGATGCCGCTGGTCGCCGCGCGCCCGACGCTGCCGTAGAACGTCCACGAAGTGCAATAGACGGCGAGCGAGAGCGCGAAGATGTAGGGGTTGGCGATGATGCTGCGGCCGGCGTCGGCGCGCTTGTCGCCGTAGTAGGCGATCGCGAACAACAGCCCGAGGTAGGCGAACGACGCGATGACGATGACCGGCGCGGTGACCATGGCGGGATGCCGCGCGGGGGGCGGTCAGTCGTCGCCCTTCTCGACGATCAGCACCATGAGCGCGATCAGCAGCGCCCACACCGCGAACACGTAGGCATAGAGGACCGGGATGCCGAACACCCGCGCCGGGCCGGCGAAGAGGTTGAGCAGAGGATAGTTGAGCAGCAGAAAGCCCAGCAGGAACAACGCCACCAGGCGCTGTCCCTTGATGCTCGGTCGGATCATATGGTTCCTCCCGATTACGGGCCCGCGCAGCCACCTCCTGCTTGAGCTGCGCGGGCGATTCCCGCTATTTCCCGATCTCCCTGATCTTGTCCACGACCTCGGGATTGGCGAGCGTGGACACGTCGCCCGGGTCCTGGCGGTTCGAGATGGCCGCCAGCACGCGGCGCATGATCTTGCCCGAGCGCGTCTTGGGCATGTCGGGGACGATTATCACCGTGCGGGGCCTGGCGATCGGGCCGATCTCGGAAACGACGGCGCCGGAGATCCGGTCCGCGAGCTCCTTGGATGCCTGCAGGCCCGGCTTCAGGGAAACGTAGAGGTCGGGCACCTTGCCCTTGATCGAGTCGGCAACGGGCACCACCGCCGCCTCCGCCACCTCGGCGACGGTCAGCGCCGCAGACTCGATCTCCTTGGTGCCGAGACGGTGGCCGGCCACGTTGATCACATCGTCGATGCGGCCGAGGATGCGGTAGTAGCCGTCCTTGGCCTCCACCGCCCCGTCGCCCGCCATGTACGGCCAGTCGCGCCAGTCCTTGCTCTTCGGGTTCTTGCAGTAACGGGAATAGTACTGCTTGACGAAACGCTCCGGGTCCTTCCAGATGGTTTGAAAGCCGCCCGGCCACGGGTTGCGGATGCAGATGTTGCCGGCCCGGTTCGAGCCTGCCGGCAGCTCCTGGCCCTCGTCGTCGTAGATGACCGGGTGTATTCCCGGAATTCCCGGACCCGCGCTGCCGGGTTTCATCTTGTGTATGCCCGGCACCGTGCTGCAAAGAAAGCCGCCGTTCTCCGTCTGCCACCACGTGTCCACGATTACCGCCTCGTTCTTGCCGACCACCTTGTAGTACCACTTCCAGACTTCGGGCTCGATCGGCTCGCCCACCGTCGTCATGTGCTTGAAGTGGTGGTTGTACTTCGCCGGCTCATCCGGTCCGGCCCGACGCAGCGCGCGGATCGCCGTGGGCGAGGTATGGAAGATGTTGACGCCGAGGTCCTCCGCGATGCGCCAGGGCCGTCCCGCGTCCGGATGGGTCGGCACGCCCTCGAAGACGACCGAAGAGGCGGCGAGCGCGAGCGGCCCGTAGACGATGTAGGAATGCCCCGTGATCCAGCCGATGTCCGCCATGCACCAGTAGACGTCCTCGGGATGGATGTCCTGAATGCACTTGGATGTCCAGGTGACGTACGCGAGGTAGCCGCCGATCGAATGCTGGCAGCCCTTGGGCCGCCCGGTCGTGCCGCTGGTGTACATGAGGAAGAGCGGCGCTTCCGCCGGCAGGCGCGCCGGTTCCACTCGCTTGCCGCGGTGCTGCTTGAGCACGTCGTTGATGATGAAGTCGCGCCCTGGCACGAGCGGGGTTGGGCTCGAATATTTTCCCGGGTAACGGCTCCAGATCAGCACCTTGTCCACCTTGTGCCCGTCCTTGGCGGCTTCCGCAACCGCGATGTCCGCCTTTTCCTTGTGGTCGAGGAGCGTGCCCCCGCGATAGTACGCGTCAGAGGTGATGAGCACGTGGCTCTCGGAATCCGAGATGCGGTCGGCACAGGCCTTGCCGCTGAAGCCGCTGAATACCTGGGAGTGGATGACGCCGAGCCGGGCGCACGCGAGCATGGCGATCGGGAGCTCGGCCACCATGGGCATGTGCAGCGTCACGCGGTCGCCCGCCTTGAGACCGCAGAAGTCGCGCAGCAACGCCGCGAATTCGTTCACGCGGACGTAGAGCTCCTGGTAGGTGATGTGCTGGGTCGCCTCGTTCTCCGGCTCTGGCACGAAATGAACTGCGGTCTTGTTCTTGTGCCGGGCGAGGTGCCGGTCCACGCAGTTGTAGCAGGCGTTGATCTCGCCGCCGACGAACCACCGCCAGAAGGGAGGATTGCTGGTATCGAGCGTTTTCTTCCAGCGTTTGTACCAGTCGAGCAGATCCGCGAATTCCCGGTAGCATTCCGGGAACTTGGCGAGGCTGAAGCGCTTGAAGATGCCGGGGTCGGTCAGATTGGCCTGGGCAATGAACTTGGCGGGGGGCGAGAAATAACCCTCTTCGCGCCAGTGCACCGCGATCTGCGCCTCGGAAACGTCGACGCCTTGCTGCTCTGTCGGCCGGCGGACCGGCTTCCTGTTCGCCATCGCGATTCCTCCCTATGATGTGCGCGACCTCCACAACGGCGGGCAACCGGGCGGGGTACGCCTCGAAACCTATTGGACACCGGAATCCACTAAAATGGAAACATTAAACGGCGCGCTTGTAAAGCCGCGCGCCGCGATTGGCGGGCGCGCAAGCCCGCGTGCGATAATATTTACGAATTGCTTACGGCGGGCCTCCCCGCATTGCAGGGTAGTGAACCTGGTCAGGTCCGGAAGGAAGCAGCCAAAGCTATTTTCTGCAGGTGCCGGGGGTAAGGGTACGCGCGGCGTGGGCAAGACCACGCTCGCGCGCATCATTGCCAAGGCGCTCAATTGCGAAACCGGCGTGACCCCGACCCCGTGCGGCCGCTGCGCAGCGTGCACGGAGATCGACGGCGGCCGCTTCGTCGACCTGCTCGAGCTCGATGCCGCCTCCAACACCCAGGTGGACAACATGCGTGAGCTCCTGGAGAACGCGCTGTACGCGCCGACCGCCGGACGCTACAAGGTCTACATCATCGATGAAGTGCACATGCTCTCGCGCAGCGCCTTCAACGCCATGCTGAAGACGCTGGAGGAGCCGCCCCAGCACGTCAAGTTCATCCTTGCCACCACGGAGCCCCAGAGAGTACCGGTAACCGTGCTGTCGCGCTGCCTGCAGTTCAGCCTGAAGCGGATCCCCCAGCAGCAGATCGCGGGCCGGCTGCAGCACATCCTGGAGGCGGAAGGCATCCGCTGCGAGCCCGCCGCGCTGCCGTTGATCACGCGGGCCGCCCAAGGCAGCATGCGCGACGCCCTGTCATTGCTCGACCAGGCGATCGCGCATGGCGGGGGCAGCGTGACGCAGGAATCGGTGCGCGCCATGCTCGGCGTGATCGGACAGGACCACCTCTATTCGATCCTGCGGGCGCTGGCGGCGCGCGACGGCGCCGCGCTTGTTGCGGAAGCCGAGCGCATGGCGGAGCGCAGCCTGTCCTTCGATGCGGCGCTTCAGGACCTCGCGTCGTTGCTGCACCGGTTGTCGCTCGCGCAGGCAGTGCCGGAGACGATCGGCGAGGATGACCCGGATCGCGACACGATCAGCGAGCTGGCGGGTTGCATTCCCGCGGACGACCTCCAGCTTCATTACCAGATCGCGATCCAGGGACGGAGCGACCTCGGGCTTGCGCCGGACGAGCAGGCCGGCTTCACCATGACGCTCCTGAGGATGCTGGCGTTTGCTCCGGCCGGGCAGGGGGCCACCGTGGGGGCTTCCGGCACGGCGCGCGGGGCCGGAGGGCCGGTGCCGGCCGCCGGCCCAAAAAAAAACCGCGATGACCGGGACTGGCAGCAAACGGTCGATCAGCTGGGTCTGACCGGCATGGCGCGCGTGCTTGCGCAGCATTGCGAGCTGGTGACCCGCGACGCGGGGCGCGTCGAGCTGCGGATCGCGCAGGCCCACCAGCACCTGCTCGACGGGCCGTTCCAGCAGCGGCTGAAGGCGGCGCTGGAGCAGCACTTTGGCGCTTCCCTGAGGGTCACGATCCAGGTCGTGCCGGATGCGAGTGGCGCGCCCGCCGCCATCGCCGACCGCGGCCGCCAGCAGCGCCAGGAGCAGGCCATCGCGGGAATCGAGCGCGACCCCTTCGTGCGCGAGCTCGTGGAAGGCTTCGATGCGCGCGTGATCGAATCCTCGATCAAGCCGGCACCATCGTCAGACGGTAAACAGTAGATGCGGAGCTCGGAATGAAAGGCGGAATCGGCAACCTGATGAAGCAGGCGCAGCTGATGCAGGACAACATGAAGAAGCTGCAGGGCGAGCTCGCCGCCATGGAGATCGAGGGCCAGGCGGGTTCGGGCATGGTGAAGGTCGTCATGACCGGCCGCCACGAGGTGCGGCGCGTCATCATCGATCCCCGCCTGCTCGCGGACGACCGGGAGATGCTGGAAGACCTGGTCGCGGCCGCGGTCAACGACGCCACCCGGCGCGTCGAGGCGATGACCCAGGAAAAGATGGCGGGCGTGACCGCGGGCCTGCCGTTGCCGCCGGGCCTAAAACTCCCGTTCTAGGCTAGTTTCAAGTTTCGAGTTTCGAGTTTGAAGTCGCCCGATACGATGTTGAGCGAGAACTTGAAACTTGAAACTTCAAACTCGGAACTGTCTTGATGAAGACCCCGTCATCGCTGGAGGCGCTGATCTCCGCCTTGCGCTGCCTGCCGGGCATGGGGCCGAAGTCGGCGCAGCGCACGGCATTTCATTTGCTGCAGCGCGACCAGGCGGGTGCGGCGCGCCTGGCGGCCGCGCTCACGCAGGCGCTCGCGAAAATCCGCCAGTGCGAGCAGTGCAACAGCTATGCCGAGGCCTCAGTGTGCGAATTGTGCAGCTCGCCGCGGCGCAATCGGGCGCTGCTGTGCGTCGTGGAGACGCCCGGCGATTTGCTCATGATGGAGCAGGCGCAGTGCTACCAGGGGCTGTATTTCGTGCTGATGGGCGCGCTCTCGCCGCTCGACGGCATCGGCCCCAAAGAGATCCATG
>JAHZNX010000283.1 GCA_020028375.1 Betaproteobacteria bacterium
GAGGCGCGTGCCGAGCGCGAGGATGAGATCGGATTCGCGCACCAGCCCGGTCGCGACCGGATTGCCGCGCGGGCCCACACCTCCCGCGTAGAGCGGGTGATCCACCGGCGCGACGTCGGTGTGCCCGGCGGAGTTGGTGATCGGAAGCTGGAGCTTCTCAGCGAGGCGCACGAGCGCCGCAGTGCCGCGCCCCCATTTAATGCCGGCGCCGGCGTGGATCACCGGCGCCTTCGCCTCGAGGATCATCGCCTTCACCCGCTCGAGCGTCGCGCGCTCGGCCGCGCCGGCCGCAACCTCCGGCTGCCCGCCCTTTGCCGGGATCGCGACGTCCACCTCGTGGTTGAGCAGGTCGCGCGGGATCTGGACCACCACCGGGCCGCGCCGCCCGGAGTTGGCGATGCGAAACCCCTCGAGCAGAAACTCGGGCACGCGCTCGGGACGCGTCACCGTCAGCACGCGCTTCGTCACCGGCAGGAACATCGTGTGCTGGTCGATCTCCTGGAAGGTGTCCTTCCCGAGATCGGCGGTCGACGGCAGCCCCGCGATCACCACAACCGGGGAATACGCGAGCTTCGCCGCCGTGAGCCCGAGCATCATGTTGGCGACGCCCGGTCCCGCCTGCCCGCAGATGAAGAGGCCCGGCGACTGCGTCACGCGCCCGTAGGCGTCCGCCATGTGCACGCCGCAGTTCTCGTGGCGCACGCCGACGTAGAGCATGTCCTTCGCGTCGTAGAGGGCGTCGTAGATCTCGAGCGTGGAGGAGCCCATCAACCCGAAGACCCGGCTCACGCCCGCCGCACGCAGCGCTTCCACCGCGGCGACGCCGCATCTCATCTTCGCCATCGCTCCTCCGCTATTTCCTGCCGAGTGCTTCGGGGTTGAGCACGTTGACCGGCTTCCCCTCGGCGTAGGCGAGGATATTGTCCACCGCCGCGCCGTAGTACTTCTCGTAGGTGTCCCGGTCCACGTAGCCCAGGTGCGGCGTGCACACCACGTTGTCCATCTTGAGCAGCGGGTGGTTGCCGTTCAGCACCGGCTCGTCATCGTAGACGTCCACCGCGCCGAATCCGGGCCGTCCCTCCTTCAGGGCCCGCACCAGCGCGCCCTCCTCGATGATCGGCCCGCGGCTGGTGTTGACGATGAGCGCGGTCGGCTTCATGCGCGCGAGGTCGGAATGCTTGACGATGCCGCGCGTCTCCTTGTTGAGTGGGATGTGCAGGCTCACGATATCCGCGGTCTCGAAGAACGCCTCGCGGCTCGGCGCGACCTCGAAGCCGTCAGCGCGCGCCTTTGCCGTCGAGCCCTCGCGCCCCCAGCACACGACGCGCATGCCGAACGCGCGGCCGACATTGGCGACGATGCTGCCGATGCGCCCGTAAGCGTAGACCCCCAGCATTTTCCCTACCACCGTCGTTCCGACGGTGGTCTGCCACCTGCCCGCCTTGAGGCGCTGCACCTCTTCGGGAATGTGGCGCAGCACCGAGAAGATGAGCCCCCAGGTCAGCTCCGCCGTATGGTTCGCCTGCCCGCCCCCCGATCCGCACACCAGGATCCCCTTCGCGGTGCAGGCCTCGACGTCGATGTGGTTCACATTGCGACCGGTCTGGCTGATCAGCTTCAAGGTCGTGACCCGCTCGGCCGCGGCGCGCGGGAAGGGCGTGCGCTGCTGCAGCAGGATGACGGCGTCCGCGCCGTTCAGCCGCTCCGCCAGCTTCGCGGGCTCCTTCACGGAATCGTGGTAGAGGGCGACATCGTGCCCCTTCAACCGGGGATAGCACTTCAACGTGCGGAAGACGTCCTGGTAATCGTCGAGGATTGCGATCTTCACTGACCTCCCCCTGGAATTGAACGCCTCATTCTAATGGCTTTCACGCGCGCGATTCAGCAGCCCGCCGCCCGCCAGGATCAGCGCGTTGGCGAGGAAAACCGGCGCGACGCCGAACACCGAGCCGATGGTGCCGAACACGATGGGCACCGCGATGTGCGTGATCTGGTTGATGGTGACACGCAGCCCCAGCGCCTCGCCCGAGCGGCCTTCAGGCGCACGGTTGAAGATGAGCATCAGCGTGACCGGCTGCGCGCAGCCCATGCCGAGCCCGAGCACGAGCGCGATCGCCGCCAGCGCGGGCGCGCTGCTGAACAGAGGAAACAGCAGGAAAGTCACGGCCGAAATGTAGAGCGACCCGTTGAATACCGTGTCCGGCCCCCAGCGCTTCACCAACACGGGCAGCCCGATGCGCACCACGAAGGCCGCGACGCCGGACATCGCCAGCACCACGCCGATCGCGGAAGCCGAAAGCCCGACCGCGTGCCCGTAGATCGGCATGTAGAACTGAAAGAGGTCCTGCGCGGTCACCGCCACCGCGCTTGCGATCAGCGTGCGCCGCAGCAGCGGGATGGCGAGCAGGCTTGTCGAAAGGCGCGCCTGCTCGTCCTCGGTTATCACCCGCGGACCGCGGCCCACCTTGCGCGCGGTGGCCATGATCACGACCGGCACCAGCGGCAGCGCGGCGATATAGAGGTAGGCCGTGGCATGCCCCACGAAGTCGATGGAGAACCCGGCGAAAAGCGGCCCGATGAACGAGCCGATCGCCATCGCAAGCGCGTAGTTGCTGAAATTGCGCGTGCGCTCCTCCGCGCCGCCCAGCGAGCCGATCAGGTTCTGGGCGGAGACGTTGTAGAACATGTGAGAGGCGCCGATCAGCGCGGCGGAGGCGTAGAGCGCCGGCAGCCCGGGCGCGAGCCACGGCAGCAGCAATCCCGCGGCGACGCCGAGCGATCCGGCCAGCATCGGCACCCGCACGCCGAGCCGGTCCGAAAGCCTGCCGGCGTACATGGCAAGCAGCGCCGGGAGCAGCGAGTACATCGCGACGATGATCCCGATCGTGACCTGGGATGCCCCGAGCTCGATCCCGAACAGGGTGACCAGCACCTTGCTCGCGCGGAAGCTCGACATGTTGCACAGCACGATCAGGAGCACGGTGCCGATCGACATCGTCCGATTTTAGCGTATGAGAGAATCGCATCATGCAACGGGAGTCCTCGACTGACGCGGAGCCGATACGCCGGCGCGTGCTGCTCGCGCTCGCGGCGAACCGCACGCCGGGCTTCCACTTTCCGGGCCATCTGATCGGCTGCGCCTGGCCGCGCATCGGCGCGGACGAGCTCGAGCAGACCATGCTCGACGGACCGCAATCTCGCAATGTGGACGGTTCCACCAACCTGGCGGCGTTCTGCGTCCTGCTCGACACCGCGCTCGCCACCGCCTCGCGTTTGAAGATCGAGCGCGGCGCGCGCCAGGCGACCGTCCATCTGCACGCGCAGTTCACCGGCGCGCCGCTGCGCGGGCAATTGGGCGCTCGCGCCCGGATGAACGGATATACCGCCGGCGCGACGGCGCGCGAGTCCATGACGGGCGGG
>JAHZNX010000284.1 GCA_020028375.1 Betaproteobacteria bacterium
AGCCGTCGACCCGGCCCGTCCGGACGCGTACCTGCTGCGGGACGGCAGCGGGGAAATCATGGTTGTGACCCGCGGAGAGCTTCCCGCGCAGGATTCCGAGGTGGCGCTGCGGGGAATCGTGAGGAGCGTGGTGACGCGGGGGGCGCGGTGGTCGGTCGACCTGCGTGTGGAAGAAACGGAGCGCTTACGGTAACGTTCGCAAGATGAAAAGCAACGAAATCCGCAGCAAGTTCCTCGATTACTTCGCCGGCAAGGGCCATACGGTCGTCGCCTCGAGCCCGCTCGTGCCGGCGAACGACCCGACGCTGCTCTTCACCAATTCCGGCATGGTGCAGTTCAAGGACGTGTTCCTGGGGCAGGACAAGCGCTCCTATGTGCGCGCGGTCACGTCCCAGCGCTGCGTGCGCGCCGGCGGCAAGCATAACGACCTCGAAAATGTCGGCTACACCGCGCGCCATCACACCTTCTTCGAGATGCTGGGCAACTTCAGCTTCGGCGACTACTTCAAGCGCGACGCGATCCGCTACGCGTGGGAGCTGCTGACGAAGGTCTACAAGCTGCCCGCGGACCGCATGTGGACGACCGTCTACCACGAGGACGACGAGGCCTACGACCTGTGGACGAAGGACATCGGCGTGCCGAAGGATCGCTGCGTGCGCATCGGCGACAAGCCCGGCGCGCCGAAGTACCAGAGCGACAACTTCTGGCAGATGGCCGATACCGGACCGTGCGGCCCGTGCACCGAGATCTTCTGGGACCACGGGCCGGGCATCCCCGGCGGGCCGCCGGGATCGAAGGACTCCGAATCCGACCGCTACGTCGAGATCTGGAATCTGGTGTTCATGCAGTACAACCGGGATGAGAAAGGCGCAATGACGCCTCTGCCCAAGCCCTGCGTCGACACCGGCATGGGGCTCGAGCGCATCGCCGCGGTGCTGCAAGGCGTGCACGACAACTACCAGATCGATCTCTTCCAGGACCTCATCAAGGCGGCGGCGCGGGAGACCGGGACGAAGGACCTCGCCAGCAACTCGCTCAAGGTCATCGCTGACCACATCCGCGCGACCTCCTTCCTCATCGTGGACGGGGTCATTCCCTCGAATGAAGGCCGCGGCTACGTGCTCCGGCGCATCGTCCGCCGCGCAATCCGCCACGGCTACCGGCTGGGACAGACGCGGCCGTTCTTCCACCGCGTGGTGGACGATCTCGCGCGCGCGATGGGCGGCGCCTATCCCGAGCTGCAGAAGGCGAAGGCGCGCGTCGCCCAGGTGCTGAAGCAGGAGGAAGAGCGCTTCGCCGAGACGCTCGAGAACGGCATGCGGGTGCTGGAGGGTGCGCTCACGCGCGAGGACCGCATGCTCGACGGCGAGACCGTGTTCCAGCTCTACGACACGTTCGGCTTCCCGGTCGACCTCACGGCCGACATCGCGCGCGAGCGCGGCGTGCGCGTGGACTACGCGGGGTTCGAGGCGGCGATGGAGCGCCAGCGCGAGCGGGCGCGCGCAGCTTCCAAGTTCACGGCGGCGGCGGCGGTCGAGTACAGCGGCGCCGCCACCGAGTTCCACGGCTACGACACGCTCGCCCTGGAGGCGAAAGTCGTCGCGCTCTACAACCGCGAGGGCGTGCAGGTGCCGGAACTCTCGGGGGGCGAGGCCGGGATCGTGGTTCTCGACCGCACTCCGTTTTACGCCGAATCAGGCGGCCAGGTCGGCGACAGCGGCGAGCTCGCCGGAAAATCCGGCACGTTCGCCGTCGAGGACACCCAGAAGATCCAGCCTACGGTCTTCGGGCACAAGGGCGTCCTCAAGACCGGCCGGCTGCGGACGGGGGACCGGGTGATGGCGGGAGTGGACGCGCTGCGCCGCGCGCGCACCATGCGCAACCACTCGGCGACCCATCTCATGCACAAGGCGCTGCGCGAGGTGCTGGGCCCCCACGCGCAGCAGAAGGGCTCGCTGGTGGACGCCGAGAGGACGCGCTTCGACTTCTCGCACAACGAGCCGATGACCGACGAGCAGATCCGGCGCGTCGAGGCGGTCGTCAACGCGGAGGTCCTCGCCAACGCCGCGACCAGTGCGCGCATCATGAAGCACGACGCGGCGCTCAAGGCCGGCGCGCTCGCCTTCTTCGGCGACAAGTACGGCGACGAAGTGCGCGTGCTCGACATCGGCACGTCGCGGGAATTGTGCGGGGGCACGCACGTTGCGCGCACCGGCGACATCGGATTCTTCAAGGTGATTTCCGAGGGCGGCATCGCCGCCGGCGTGCGCCGCATCGAGGCGACGACCGGCGAGGGGGCGCTCGCCCACGTTCAGGCGCAGGAGGCGCGATTGAAGGAGGCGGCCGCCGCGCTCAAGACGCCGCCCCAGGAAGTCGCGCAGAAGGTCGCGCAGATTCTCGACAACGTGCGCAGCCTCGAAAAGGAATTGGGGCGGCTGAAATCAAAGCTCGCTTCCTCCCAGGGCGGCGAGCTTGCTGATCAGGTGATGGAGGTGAAGGGCGTCAAGCTGCTCGCGGCCACCGTGGACGGGGCGGACGCCAAGTCCCTGCGCGAAGCGCTGGACAAGCTCAAGGACAGGCTCAAGTCGGCGGTGATCGTCCTCGGCGCTGCCGACCAGGGAAGGGTGTCCCTGATCGTGGGCGTCACCTCCGACCTGACCGCGAAGCTCAAGGCCGGCGAGCTGGTCAATTTCGTTGCCCAGCAGGTGGGGGGCAAGGGCGGCGGCAGGCCGGACATGGCACAGGCCGGGGGTACCCGCCCGGAAAAACTCCCGCAGGCACTGGCGTCGGTGCGCGGATGGGTTGAGGAGAAGCTATGAGAAATGTGACCCGGCCTTTGTCGTCCGCCCTGCCCGTATGGCTCATCGGGCTGATCGCGCTCGGCGCCGGCGCCGCCGGCGCATGGGCACAGGCGTTTCCGGCCCGGCCGGTGGAGCTGGTCGTCCACACCGGGGCGGGCGGGGGCGGCGACCTCTTCGCGCGGACGGTCGCGGAGATCATCACGAGAGGAAAACTGCTGTCGCAACCGCTCGTCGTTGCCAACAAGGGCGGGGGAGGGGGCGCGATCGCGTTCAGTTACGTCGCCGGCAAGCGCGGGGATCCGTACACGCTGCTGGCGGTCCCGAGCACCGTCCTGCTCACCGCACCGATGCGCAGCGGGCTCGACGTCGGGCTCGACAAGTTCACGCCGCTCGGGTCGCTCGGACTCGATCTCAATGCGCTGACGGTGAGCGCGGACGCGCCCTATTCGACGCTTTCCGATTTCGTCGAGGCGGCGAAGCGCAAGCCGGACTCGATCGTGATTGCTTTCGGCTCGATCGGCGGCACCGCGCATTACCTCGCATACCAGATCGAGAAGACGACCGGAGCCCGTTTCAGGACCGTCTCCATGAAAGGCGCCCAGGC
>JAHZNX010000051.1 GCA_020028375.1 Betaproteobacteria bacterium
GATTTCACCATCAATGCGCTGTTCTACGACCCGTCCTCCCAGGAGATCTGGGATTACCACGGCGGCGTTCCCGACCTCCTCAAGCGGCGGCTGCGCATGATCGGCGACCCGGAGAAGCGCTACCGGGAGGACCCTATCCGGATGCTGCGCGCCGTGCGCCTCGCGTCGAGCCGCGGGCTCGAAATCGATGTGGCGACGCGCCGGCCGATCCGGCGGCTCGCCGGGCTGCTCACGCACGTGCCGCCCTCGCGCCTGCTCGACGAGATGCTGAAGCTGCTGCTTTCCGGACATGCCGCGGAGGGCGTGGCGCAGCTGCGCAGGGAAGGGCTGCACCACGGCGTGCTGCCGCTCATCGACGCCGCGATGGGCAGGGCGGCGGGCGAGCGCTTCGTCATCGCCGCGCTCCAAAGCACGGACGAGCGCGTGCGGGCGGGGAAGCCGGTGTCGCCGGGTTTCCTGTTCGCGGCGCTGCTGTGGCCCGAGGTCCTCGCCGAATGGAAAGTGCTGGGCGAGAAGGGCGGGCCGCCGATTCCCGTGCTCTACCAGGCGATGGATCACGTTATGCGGGCCCAGGCCGGGAAGCTCGCGATACCGCACCGTCATGGCGCCGACATGCGGGAGATCTGGGCGATGCAGCCGCGCTTCCACCAGCGAGCCGGCAAGCGCCCCTACCGTCTGCTCGAGCACCCGCGCTTCCGGGCCGGTTACGATTTCCTGCGCCTGCGCTGCGAAAGCGGCGAGCTCGAGCACGCGCTCGGCGAATGGTGGGAGCGCTTCCAGCGCGCGGGCGAATCCGAGCGCGCCCAGATGCTGACCGGCGACGCCGGGCCCCGCAAGCGCCGCCGCAGGCGGCGGCGCGGACCGCGCGGCGCAGGCGGCGCGCCGGAACATGGCGCGGCGCCGGCCGGTGAAGCATGAAGGCAGAAGGCCCTTCGACAAGCTCAGGGCGAGCGGAAGGATGACCTCCGTCAGCCGTCAGTCCCTTCGACGTCGCTCAGGACGGGCGTCAGTCGTCACTGCTTTTGTTGCTCTTGGGAGTAACCTCGACGACCCCCCGGCCCAGATCCGCCGCGCGCTGCAGGCGCTTGCGGCCCTGCCCGGGACCCGGCTCGTGCGCCATTCATCGCTTTACCGCAACCCGCCCTCGGGATACCTCGACCAGCCGGACTTTGTCAACGCAGTGGCGCGGATCGAAACGCGGCTCGCGGCGCGCGAGCTGCTCGAGCATCTCCTGGCGATCGAGCGGGACCATGGCCGGGTGCGCGATGTGCCCAACGGGCCGCGCACGCTCGACCTCGACCTCCTGCTCCACGGCGGCCTGAGCTTGCGCGAGCCCGGGCTGGTCGTTCCCCACCCGCGCATGCTCGATCGCGCCTTCGTGCTGGTGCCGCTCGCGGAAATCGCGCCCGACGCAGTAGTGCCGGGGCGCGGCCGCATTGCCGATCTCGTGCACAACGTGGACGCCTCAGGCATGATCAGGCTCCCAGAAACCGGGAATGGGTAATGCGTAATGAGTCATGCGAGGAACCCGTTGGCGACTTGCCCATTACCCATCACCCATTACCCATCACGGCGGGCAGCGGAGCCTTGAAATGAACGCGAGGCTGCCCGAAAAGTACCGCTACATCGTGGTGGAAGGCCCCGTCGGCGCGGGCAAGACGAGCCTCGCGCGCGTGATGGGGGAGCGCACGGGGGGCATGGCGCTGCTCGAGGACCCCGACGCCAATCCGTTCCTACCCGGCTTCTACCAGGACCGCATGCGCTACGCGCTGCCGGCGCAGCTCTATTTCCTGTTCCAGCGTTCCGCCCAGGTGCGCAAGCTCTCGCAGCCGGATCTCTTCGCGGGGCTCACCGTGGCGGATTTCATGATCGACAAGGACGCTCTCTTCGCGCGGCTCACCCTGAGCGACGACGAGTTCGCGCTCTACCGCCAGGTCTGGGCGCAGTTGAAGCCCCAGGCGCCGGTTCCCGACCTGGTGATCTACCTGCAGGCCTCGCCCGCGACGCTGGTCGAGCGCGTGCGCCGCCGCGGCGTCGCCTACGAGCGCAACATTCCGGACGAGTACCTGGTGCAGCTCGCGGAATCCTATGCGCGGTTCTTCCATCAGTACGACGCTGCGCCGGTGTTGACCGTCAATTCCGAAAACCTGAATTTTGTTGATCAGCCCGGCGATTTTGATTTATTGTTGCAGCGCGTTATCGCGATGCGCGGCCCGCGCGAGTTCTTCAACCTGGGTAGCTAGCTCAAAGAGGGGTTCGACATGCGGATCACGCTCACGACGTTGCAGAAGATGGCGCAGGAAAGCAGCCGGATCGCGATGCTCACCTGCTACGACGCGAGCTTCGCCGCTGTGCTGGAGGAGGCGGGCGTGGATGCGCTGCTCGTCGGGGACTCACTCGGCAACGTGCTGCAGGGGCACGAGTCCACGCTCCCCGTGACCCTGCGCGACATGGTCTACCACACCCAGTGCGTCGCGCGCGGCTCGAAGCGCGCGTTCGTCATCGCCGACATGCCGTTCGCCACCTTCCAGGTCTCGCCGCAGGACGCGTTCCACAACGCCGCGGAGCTCATGGCCGCCGGCGCGCACATGGTGAAGATCGAGGGCGGCAGGCCGATGCTCGACACCATCGAGTTTCTGACCGATCGCGGCATACCGGTATGCGGGCACCTGGGTCTGACCCCGCAGTCCGTGCATGCACTCGGCGGCTACCGGGTGCAAGGGCGGGGCGAGGACGCGGGCCAGCAACTGATCAAGGAGGCGAAGATGCTCGAGCAGGCCGGCGCCGGCATGATCGTGCTGGAGGCGATTCCCGCGGCGCTCGCCGGCGCGGTCACGGAAGCGCTCGCAATCCCGACCATCGGCATCGGCGCCGGCGTGGACTGCTCGGGGCAGGTGCTGGTGCTGCACGACATGCTCGATGTCTATCCCGGCCGGAAGGCGAAGTTCGTCAAGAACTTCATGCGCACGACGGGCACGATCCAGGGCGCGGTCGAGCTCTACGTCAAGGAAGTGAAGGCGCGCACCTTCCCCGGGCCCGAACACTCGTTCTAGTGGACGTCATCCACTCCGCCGCCGACCTGCGCGCGCGCCTGCAGCGCGTGCCGAACAACGTGTTCGTGCCGACCATGGGCAACCTGCACGAAGGCCACATCCAGTTGATCGACATCGCCAAGCCGCGCGCGGCGTGCACGGTGGTCAGCATCTTCGTCAACCGCCTGCAGTTCGGCCCGCGCGAGGACTTCGACCGCTATCCGCGCACGCTCGAAGCCGACTGCGCGCGGCTCGAGGCGGCCGGCGTGGACGTCGTGTTCGCGCCGGACGAGAAGGAAATCTATCCCGATCGGCAGACCTTCGTGGTCGAGCCCTCGGACCTCCAGTACATCCTGGAGGGTGCGCACCGCCCCGGGCATTTCCGGGGCGTCGCGACGGTGGTGCTCAAGCTCTTCAATCTGGTGATGCCCCACTCGGCGATCTTCGGCAAGAAGGACTACCAGCAATACCTCGTGCTGCGGGACATGGTGAAGCAGTTCGCGCTGCCGATCGAGATCATTCCGGCGGAAACCGTCAGGGCCGCGGACGGCCTTGCGCTGTCCTCGCGCAACGCGTATCTGTCCGCCGCGGAGCGCAAGGAAGCGCCCCGTTTGTACGCCGTGCTGAAGCAAGCGCACGCGGAGATCGAGAGAGGCGCGCGCGATTTCCAGCACATCGACCAACAGTCGATGGCGCAGCTCACGCGCCACGGCTGGCAGCCCGACTACGTCGCGGTGCGCCGCCAGGCGGACCTGCGCCAGCCCTCCGAGCGCGATCGCGAGCTCGTCATCCTGGCCGCGGCCCGGCTCGGCCGCACGCGGCTGATCGACAACGTCGAGGTGACGCTGCGTTGACGATGGAACCCAATCGCGTGGCAGGTCCGTGAAGAACCTGAGTACTCGCGGGCGGGTCGCCATCGTGGTGGTGCTCTCCGCGGTCCCCGCCCTGGCGCTGATGGTCTTCGGCGCGCTCGAACAGCGCACCCTGGCGGAAAGCCATGCGCGCGAGGAGCTGCGGCGTTACGTCAGGCTCGTGGCCGCGCGCGTGGAGCAGACGATGGAGCGCGCGCACGAGCTGCTGATCGCGTCCGCGGGCGCGGTGCCCGCGCTGCTGCGCGACCGGCAGGCCTGCCATGAGCATTTTCGTGATCTGATGCGGACCGACCGGGGGCCCTACCACTCGCTCGGCATGCACCTGGCGAGCGGCGATCTCCATTGCGATGCGAGGGCGTGGGACGACGGCGTCAACGTGAGCGACCGCCCCTATTTCCGGGAGGCGGTCGAAAGCGGCAGATTATCGGTCGGAGGCTACCAGGCGGGCCGTGCGACCGGCAGGGACGGCATCGATCTCGGCCAGCCGGTGCACGATGCGGACGGCAAGGTCGTCGCCGTGCTGTTTGCGCGGCTCGATCTCAAGCCACTCGGCGAGCTTGCCGGCGCATCGCTCAAGCCGCCCGGCACCGTGGTGACGCTGCTCGATCGGGACGGCATCGTGCTTGCCCAGATCCCGCCACCGGGGGCGCACATCGGAGCCCGTCTCTCCGAGCCCCTACTGAGCCAGCCAGGGTTCGCCGCGGGAAGCGGCGTGCTCGAAACGACCGACGCGGGCGGCGCGCCGCGCGTCTACGCCTTCGAGGGCGTGGGAGAGAACCCCGACGGCACCCCGCCGCTGCGTGTCGTGGCCGGCGTTCATCAAGGCGTGATCTACTCGGAGGCGCGTGCGACCTTC
Organism: Betaproteobacteria bacterium; assembly: GCA_020028375.1. Lineage (GTDB taxonomy): Bacteria > Pseudomonadota > Gammaproteobacteria > Burkholderiales > SG8-41 > SG8-41. The sequence goes on from JAHZNX010000051.1 coordinate 4,761, forward strand.
ATCAAGACGATCGGCAGCCTGGTGGCGGTCACGATGCTGTTGCTAATCGGCGGGTGGTACGGCGCGGAGTTGATGGTGCTGCGCAACCTCCGGAAGCTCCTCGACGTGGCGCGCCGCGTCCAGGCGGGAGACCTCACCGCGCGCACCAGGTTGCCGGGCGGCCGCGAGGAGATTTCGCGCCTCGGAGAAGCATTCGACCAGATGGCCCAGTCGCTGCAGGAGCGCGACGCGGAGCTGCAGAGGGCGCTGCGGGAGACGCGCGAGCTGGCGATCACCGATCCACTCACCGGGCTTCACAACCGGCGCTACCTGTGGGAGCTGCTGGGACGCGAACTGCTGAAAGCGCGTCGCAACCGCACCCCGGTGGCCGCGATCCTCGCGGACATCGACCACTTCAAGCGCTTCAACGACACTTGGGGTCACGAGTCCGGAGATCTCGTCCTCAAGCGGGTCGCCGACGTGATCCGTGAGCACGTGCGCGGGTCCGACATCGGCTGCCGCTACGGAGGAGAAGAACTGGCGGTCATCCTGCCGGACACGATGCTGGAGGTCGCGGTCGAGCGGGCGGAAAGAATCCGCAGTGGCGTCGCGGCGCTGCGCCTCGAATATGGTGGCAAGCCGCTCGACACCATCACGCTGTCTTTTGGAGTGGCGATCTTTCCGCAACACGCCGACAATGCGGAGGCGCTGTTGCGCGCGGCCGACGAGGCGCTGTATGAAGCAAAGCGGGCGGGGCGCAACCGGGTGATGGTGAGCCAGGCCAAACTTCAGTGATGAGTGCTTGGGTGGATGCGAAGCGCGGCTTGCCGCTCCACCTCGTGCCGGGGGATAATCCGACGCCTCTCGCCGGGATGGCGGAATTGGTAGACGCACGGGACTCAAAATCCCGCGGTGGCAACACCATGAGAGTTCGATTCTCTCTCCCGGCACCAACATACAATGGTGATCGCGGAATAGGACCGGCACCGGTCATCATTCATCACTCGCGCTCGTCACTCTTCACCCATCACGCCTCATATAATCGAGGCGATGCGCCTCGATGACTTCGATTACGCGCTTCCGCAGGAGCTGATCGCGCAGTATCCGCCGGCGGAGCGCGGCGCGAGCCGGCTCCTGCATCTCGATGGGAAGACGGGGACGCTTTCCGACCGGCAGTTCCGCGACATCGTGGACCTGGTCGCGCCCGGCGACGTCGTGGTGCTCAATGACACGCGCGTCATCAGGGCGCGGCTCGCCGGCCGCAAGAAAACCGGCGGCAGGGTCGAGGTCATGGTGGAGCGCGTCCTGGGAGACGGCGAGGTGCTGGCGCAGATCGGCGCGAACCACCCGACGCGGGTAGGGAGCACGCTGGTGCTCGCCGACGCGGTCGAGGCGACCGTCCTGGGACGCGAACGCGAGTTCTTCCGGCTGCGCTTCGAGGGATGCGACGACGCGCTTGCGCTGCTCGAGCGCCACGGCGTGGTGCCGCTGCCGATGTACATCACGCACGCCGCGGGCGAAGCCGACGCGGAACGCTATCAGACCGTGTACGCGCGCGAGCCGGGCGCCGTCGCCGCCCCGACCGCGGGCCTGCATTTCGACGACACGCTGTTGCAGAGGCTGCGCGAGCGGGGTGTTTCGGTGGTCTTTCTCACCCTCCACGTGGGCGCCGGCACCTTCCAGCCGGTGCGCGCGCAGGACATCTCGCGCCACGAGTTGCACGGCGAGTGGTACGACGTGCCGCAGGCGACCGTCGATGCCATCCACCGGGCACGCGCCGGCGGCGGGCGCGTGCTGGCGGCGGGTACCACCACGCTGCGCGCTCTCGAGAGCGCGGCGGCCGGCGGGGCGCTGAAGAGCGGCCGCGACGAGACCCGGCTCTTCATCCTTCCCGGCTATCGCTTCCGCGTGGTCGAGCGCCTGCTCACCAACTTCCATCTGCCGCGGTCGACGCTGCTGATGCTGGTATCGGCGTTCGGCGGCATGGATAATACCCGCCGCGCGTACCGCCACGCCATTGAGCGCCGCTACCGCTTCTACAGCTACGGCGACGCGATGCTCATCGAACGACAGTGATGAGTGATGGGTGATGAGTGACGAGCGGCCTTGATGCATTTCCAGATAACGGCGACGGATGGCGCGGCGCGGCGCGGGAAACTTACGCTCCCGCACGGCGTGGTGGATACCCCGGCGTTCATGCCGGTCGGCACCTACGGCGCCGTCAAGACGCTCAGTCCGCAGGAATTGACGGACGCCGGCACGCAGATCGTGCTGGGCAACACGTTTCACCTGTGGCTGCGGCCCGGGGCCGGCGTGATCGAGGCGCACGGCGGGCTGCACCGCTTCATGGGCTGGGACGGCCCGATCCTCACCGACTCCGGCGGCTACCAGGTCTACAGCCTCGGCGCGCTGCGGCGTATCACGGAGGAGGGCGTGAAGTTCCGGTCGCCGATCGACGGCGACCCGTGTTTTCTCACGCCCGAGGAGTCGATGCGCATCCAGCGCGCGCTCGCCGCCGACATCGTCATGGTGTTCGACGAATGCACGCCGTACCCGGCGGGGCACGACCAGGCGCGCGATTCGATGCGGCTGTCCCTGCGATGGGCCGCCCGCTCGCGGCGCGCCCACGAGGGCAACGCCAATGCGCTCTTCGGCATCGTGCAGGGCGGTGTGCACGAGTCGCTGCGGGACGAATCGCTCGCCGGCCTGAAGGACATCGGCTTCGACGGCTACGCCATCGGCGGGCTGTCGGTGGGGGAGCCCAGGCGGGAGATGCTGCGGGTGCTCGCCCACACCGCACCGCAGCTGCCTGCGGACCGGCCGCGCTACCTGATGGGCGTCGGCACGCCGCAGGACATCGTGACGGCGGTCGCATCCGGCATTGACCTCTTCGATTGCGTGCTGCCCACGCGCAACGCGCGCAACGGCTGGGTTTACACGCGCGGCGGCGTGGTGAAGCTGCGGAACGCGCGTTACCGGAACGAGGTCAAACCGCTCGACGAGGAATGCGCGTGCTACACCTGCCGCCACTTCACCCGGGCGTACCTGCACCACCTGCAGCGCGTGGACGAGATGCTGGGGGCGCGGCTCAACACGCTGCACAACCTCCATTACTACCAGGAGCTGATGCGCGGGCTGCGCGCCGCCATCGAGGGCGCGCGGCTCGCCGATTTCCTGGCGGATTTCCAGCAGGCGCAAGGGAAATCGGTGTAGAATCCGCCATTTTTCCGGGTGCTTCCGCGCCCGCCCGAAACACGGAGACGCTATGTTGATCAATCCAGCCTGGGCCCAGGGCGCCCCCGCGGCAGGCGGCGGTTACGAGAGCCTGATCCTGATCGTGCTGATGTTCGCCGTGCTCTATTTCCTGATGATCCGCCCGCAGATGAAGCGCGCGAAAGAGCACAAGACCATGATCGAGGCCCTGCAGAAGGGCGACGAGGTGGTCGCCGCGGGCGGCATGCTCGGCCGCGTCAACAAGATCAGCGACAACTACGTGACGCTCGAGATTGCCGACAACGTCGAAGTCCAGGTGCAGCGCCCGGCGGTGCAGCTGGTGCTTCCGAAGGGGACTCTTAAGAACATCCAGTGAGTAGTGAGTCGTGAGTCGACCAGGCGGGATCGTAGATTAGTGGCTTTGTCCACTCACTTCTCACCGCTCACCAATCACGCAGCTCGATGAACCGCTACTCCCTCTGGCAGTACATCCTGATCGCCGTCACGCTGGTGGTGGGCCTCCTCTACACGGTACCCAATTTCTACGGCGAGGTGCCGGCGGTGCAGGTCCAGCCGCAGCGGGCGACGCTCAAGGCCGACAGCGCCTTGATGGGCCGCGTCGAGGATATCCTCAAGAAAGGCGGCATCGCGCCCGCCGGAGTTCGTCTGGACGCGGCGAGCGTCAAGGCGCGTTTTCCCGACACCGACAACCAGCTGAAAGCCAAGGACCTGCTGCAGTCGCAGCTCGGGGAGGACTACGTCGTCGCGCTGAACCTGCTCTCCGACAGCCCGCGCTGGCTCGCTTCGATCGGCGCGCTGCCGATGTACCTGGGGCTGGATCTCCGCGGTGGCGTGTACTTCCTGCTGCAGGTGGACATGAAGGCGGCGATCGCCAAGAAGCTGGAAGCGACGTTGAACGATGTCCGCGGAAACCTGCGCGAGAAGCGGATCCAGTATACCGGCGTCGCGCGCGAGGGGCAGGCGATCGCGGTGCGCTTCCGCGAGTCGTCGATGCGTGAGAAGGGCCTGCAAGAGATGTCGCGTGCAATGTCGGATCTCGAGCTGAAGACGGTCGACGACGGGGGCGAATTCCGCATCGTCGCCACGCTCAAGCCCGAGGCGCAGAAGAGGACGCAGGACTACTCGCTGCAGCAGAACATCACGACGCTGCGCAACCGCGTCAACGAGCTGGGCGTGGCCGAGCCCATCATCCAGCAGCAGGGCGCGGACCGCGTGGTGGTGCAGCTGCCCGGCGTGCAGGACACCGCCAAGGCAAAGGATATCCTCGGCCGCACGGCGACGCTCGAAGTGAGAATGGTGGACGACGACGCGACCAACAATCCGGCGGCGATCCAGGCGGCGCAGGCGGGGCAGGTGCCCTTCGGCGACGAGTATTACGTGGAACGCGGCGGCGTGCCGATCCTGGTGCGGAAGCAGGTGGTCCTGACCGGCGACCGGATCAATGACGCGCAGCCCGGCTTCGACAACCAGACCGGCGAGCCAGCGGTGCACATCAACCTCGACGGCGCCGGCGCACGCATCTTCCACCAGGTCACGCGCGAGAACGTGGGCAAACGCATGGCGATCCTGCTGTTCGAGAAGGGCAAGGGCGAGGTGGTGACGGCCCCGGTGATCCGCAGCGAGATCCCGGGCGGCCGCGTGCAGATCAGCGGGCGCATGACAACGCAGGAGGCGCACGACGTCTCCTTGTTGCTGCGCGCCGGCGCGCTCGCAGCGCCGATGGAGATCATCGAGGAGCGCACGGTCGGCCCCTCGCTCGGCGCGGAGAACATCCGCATCGGCTTCCAGTCCACATGGTACGGCTTCATCGCGATCGCGGTGTACATGATCGCCTATTACATGTTGATCGGGATGATCTCGATCGTCGCGCTTGCCGCCAACGTCCTGTTTCTGATCGCGCTGCTTTCCATGCTCCAGGCGACGCTGACGCTGCCCGGCATGGCCGGCATCGCCCTCACCATCGGCATGGCGAT
>JAHZNX010000052.1 GCA_020028375.1 Betaproteobacteria bacterium
CGCGGAGGGCGGAGCAGTGCCTGCGCCCGTGGCGTAGGTGCGACCCCGAAGCGGGCCAAGCGCGCCGGATTCAATCCGCGTGCCTGTGCACGCCTTTGCGGTCGCATCCCCGCAAGCGGGGCCCCTGCTCCTCGCTCCGGCGCGCCGTCTGCATTGTTGCCCGGCTTGACCATATCGACATATGGCCTGCGCCGTGCGCCTCGCATCCATCCCGTCCTGGCCACAACGCATCACGCGCCTATTATTGAGATAGGCTCTTGCCTTGCGCTGCATCCGGAATGGATGCATAATGCATCCATTCTGGAGGCGCGTCTGTGCCCGTTACCCTGACCATCAAGCAAGTGCCGGACCGCGTCGCGGACAAGCTGCGGCTGCGCGCGGCGGCAAGCCACCGTTCCTTGCAGGGCGAGTTGATGGCAATCCTTGAAGAAGCGGTCTTGCACGGTACCCCGCAGGCACGGCAGCCCGAGCCCCCTCCTTACGCGGTGAAGCCATCGGCCAAGACCACCCCGAAGGCCGCTCCGTTCCACGGCAAGCGCCTGACGCTCGGCGCGCTGTGGGAGCGCGCCCGCCGCCTCGGCCCGCCTTCAAGGAGCGAGTCCGCCACCCTCGTGAGAAAGCTGCGGGATGAGCGTTACGGTCGTTGATGCGTCGGCCGTCGCGGCCGTGCTGTTTGACGAGCCCGAGGCTGCGCCCGTCATTGCGAGCGTCAGCGGCGCGCTGCTCGCGCCCGGACTGCTGCGCTACGAGCTCGCGAGCATCTGCGCGTCCAAGCTCCGGAACGAGCCGAAGCGGGCCGCGCTCACGCTGCAGCGTTACCGGCTGCTGCCCGGCCTCGACATCGAATACGCCGAGCCCGACTGGGACGCCCTCCCCCTCCTCGCCCGCCAGTGGGACCTGAGCGCCTACGACGCCGCTTACCTGCAGCTCGCGCTCAAGCGAACGGCCCCGCTCATCACGCTCGATGCGCGGCTCGCTGGCGCGTACGACAAAGCCGTTGCCAAACCCTGATGTGGTGACACGTAAAGCCGCACAATCATTCAAGAGCTCATCCGCTTATCACTTCGGCAGTGCGTCAGTCCGTCACTAGCTTGCCAGGAACTGCCGCAGCTCGCGCACATCCTTGAGCGCTTCGAGCGCATTCACGCGCCGGATGACGCCCTCCGTCCTCTCGGCGCCAAGCACCGGCGCCATCAGGAGCCGCGCCTTTGCGTTCACGCCTTCCGTGTCCATCGGATTCTCCTTGGTGCCCGGGGCATGGCGTGTGAAATGGCTGACGGTGCGGCCACCCTTCAGCGTCACCTCCACCAGGCCGCTGCGCGGCGCGGCGGGGTCCATGAGTCCGCGATCGCCCACCAGTTGCACGCGCGCCTTCGCGGCGCGCACCTTCGGATCCGCCATCCGCTCGTAGGAGTGGCTGTCCTCGAAGGAGACGGTGCCCTCCACCAGGGCGACCGCGATGATGTGCTGGCAATTGACATCCGGCATCGACCGGTCGTTGACGATGCGGGCGCCGTCCTCCGGGAGCTTGACGACGATGCGCTCCACGTTGTCGACGCTCAGCGCGTGCTCGCGCTGGAGCCTGAGGAACGCGTCGAGGGGAGCCTGGATCGGATAGCCGACGGAAAACGGCTTGATCGCAGTCTCGGTAACGAAATAGCGCGTTCCCAGTCCCGCCACCATTTCCTCCGGGTTCGGGTCGGTGGACAATGCGATGAGCGCGTTGTGCTCGCCGTCGAACACGTCCCAGACGCCGCTGAACCCCATCTGCGCCATGATCGCCGCCGTGACGCCGTTGCGGGCGCCCATACCGGAGAAGTCGAAGGCCTTCTCGACGTGCTCGGCATCGCGCACCCAGCTCCACACGCCCGATACCTGCTGGGCGGCGTACGAAAGCGCGTGGCGCATTCCCTTTTCGTCGAGCCGCGCCAACGCCGTCGCGGCCCCCACGGCTCCGAGCGTGGAGCTGGTGCCTTCGGCACTGCGGTGACTCGCGCGCACGTGGTCCGCACCGAGCGCGAGGAGAAAGCGGCAGCAGAGATCGTAGCCGAGCGTGACCGCGTTGAGCAGCTCCGTTCCCGAGCCGCCCTCGCGCTCGGCCATCGCCATGGCCGCGGGCACGACCGAGCAGCCGGGATGGGCTTTCGTCACCGGCTCGAAGTCATCGGTCTCGTCGGCATGCCCGAACATCCCGTTGACGAGGGCGGCGTTCACGGCCGAGGTTCTGATGTCGGTGGTGAGGACGGTCGCTTCCGCAACGCCGCCCTGCGCCCGCGCGTAGCGGATCGCCATCTCCCCGGGTTTGAGATGCGCTCCCGACACCATCGCGGCCAGCGTGTCGAGGATGCGATGCTTCGCATCCTGCGCCACGCGCGGCGCGAGACCCCGCGCCCGCGCCTCCACCATGTAGCGCGCCAGCCGCCCGGTAATATCAGCCGACGACATCCGATCCCTCCTTGATCATCCCTCGCTCCGCAAGAGGGCGAGCACGCCCTTGAGCGCGTGCTCGACCGACTGCCGGCGCACCGCCTCGCGGTCGCCGGAGAAGCGTTTTGTTTCGCTGCGCGGTTTGCCGTCTTTCCGGCCCCAGGCAAGACACACGAAGCCGACCGGCTTGTCGGGTGTGCCGCCGCTGGGACCGGCGACGCCGCTCACCGCGACCGCGACCTGGGCGTGGGAGCGCGCGAGCGCACCCTCGGCCATTTCGCGCACGACTTCCTCGGAGACGGCGCCGTGCCTGGCGAGCGTCGCTTCCTTCACGCCCAGCATCTCGCGCTTGGAGATATAGGTATAGGTGACAAAGCCGCGCTCGAACCAGTCCGAGCTGCCCGGAACCATGGTGACCGCCTCGGAGACCCAGCCCCCGGTGCAGGACTCCGCGGTCGCGAGCATCAGCCCGCGCGCTTTCAGCGCCGCGCCCACTTCCTCAGCCAGCTTGTACAGAACGGAATCCGGCATAGGTCCTATTCAATCGCTGCCTTGAACACCGCGAAGACGAGCAGTGTATAGAACGCGGCGACGAGGTCGTCGAGCATGACGCCGAAGCCGTTCCTGAAGGTGCGCTCGTAATAGCGGATCGGCGGCGGCTTGAGGATATCGAGCAGGCGGAACAGCAGGAACGCCGCCGCCTGCCAGGGAAGCGTCGCCGGGACGAAGAACAGCACCAGCAGGAACGCCACCGTCTCGTCCCACACCATGCCGCCGTGATCGAACACGCCGATCGCGCGGCCGGTCACTTCGCAAGCCCATATTCCAAGTGCAAGCAACACAGCCAGCATCAGCAGATACCCGATGGGATCCAGCAGCGGTGATACCAGCCAGTAGACCGGCAGGGCGAGCAGCGTCCCCCACGTCCCCGGCGCGACCGGCGCGAGCCCGGCGCCGAACCCGAACGCGACGAGATGTGCCGGATGCATCAGCAGAAATCGCCATGACGGCCGCAGGACGAGGTCTGGAGTCACAAGCGGCTGTCCACCTCGATGCCGCGGTAGAGCCAGTCGGCTTCCCAGGGTGTGTCCGGGTCGCGACCCCGCGCCAGCTCGTTGCGCAGCTCGCGCGCGCCGCCGTCGACGTGAAAGTATTCGCCGAAGAAGCGCGAGGAGAGCACCACCCGCGCGGTGCGGTTCATGCGCTCGCGCTGATAGGCGAGAAAGGCGCGGCCGTAATCGTCCCCGGCCGCGGCGACCTTCTCCGCCAGCACGACGCCGTCCTCGATCGCCATGTTCGCCCCCTGCGCGAGATACTGCAGCGTCGGGTGCGCGGCGTCGCCGAGCAGCGTCACCCGTCCCCGGCTCCAGTTGGTCACGGGATCGCGGTCGTGCAGGACCCAGTTCCGGTCGCGCGCGAAGTAGCGGAGCATGTCGCGCACGCGGGGATCGGCGCGCGCAAACACCTCCTCCAGCTCGTCCCAGCCGCCAAAGCTCTTCTCGCCGCGCCGGAATCGGCGGCTCGAGACGGTCGCGACGTTGTTCATCACCGTCCCCCCGCGCAGCCGGTACTGCACGAGGTGGAGATCGGGGCCGATCCAGATCGTCATCGAGTCGAGGTGGCTGCGGTCGATGATCTCGGCGGTCGGGACCACTCCGCGGTAGGTCACGTGGCCCGCCACGCGCGGCGCGCCGTCATTGACGATCGCCGCGCGCGTGGGCGACCACAGGCCGTCGGCGCCGATCAACGCCGCCCCCTCGTACTCAGCGCCGTTCTCGCAGCGTACGACGACGGAGTTCGCGCGTTCCTCGAAGGCCACGAGGCCGCGCGAAGCCTCCAGCGTGATCTCCTCGTGCCGCCGGCACGCTTCCAGTATCTCGCCGTGCAGGTCGCGCCGGTGGATGACGAAGTAGCGGTACTGATAGCGCTCGCGGAACTTCCCGCCCAGCGCGATACGCGTCACCTCGCGGTTGTCGAGCGCGTCCACCAGGATGAGCGCGTCGGGAAACACCGAGTGCGGCTCGAGCGCCTTCAGGACCCCCAAGCGGTCGAGCATGCGGCTTACGTTGGGCCCCATCTGGATGCCATAGCCGATCTCGCCGAACTCCGGCGCCTTTTCCAGCACGCGCACGCGCCGGCCCTTGCGGGCAAGTGCGAGCGCCACCGACAGCCCGCCGATGCCGCCGCCCGCGATCAGTATCGGACGCTCGTTCACGGATCAAGTTGAGAAGTGTTCGTAGCCGCCGTGCGCAACGGTGATAGGCCGGCCCGTCGCATCGAGGACGGTGACCGGCGGCGCCCCCCGCCTCCGCCGCGTCATTCTACCGATGCGGGTGAGCCGCAGGCGCAGGCGCCGCGAAATACGGGCGATCGCTTCTCGCCGTGCGCGCCCAGCCGAGAAGACAAGCTCGTAGTCGTCGCCGCCCGCCAGCAGGGCCAGCCGTGCCGCCGGCCGGTGAAGGTACTGTTTCAGCGTCGCCGAGGCCGGGATGCGCGCGAAATCCACCACCGCCGCAACATTTGAGCGCTCGCAGATATGGCCGAGGTCGGCGGTGAGACCATCGGAAACGTCGATTGCGCTGCGCGCGATGCCGCGTAACGCGACCCCGAGCCCGACCCGGGGCGCCGGTGCATCCAGCTTGAGCCGCAGCGGCGGCCGATTGCGCGACGCCAATCCCAGCCGGCCTGCAACAAGCGCGAGCGCCGCGTCGCCGAGCGTGCCCGAAACCCAGACGTCATCTCCTGCCCGGGCCCCATCGCGCCTCAGGGCGCGCCCGCGCGGGACCTCCCCCACGACCTGCACGCAGATATTGAGCGGACCGCGCGTGGTGTCGCCGCCGACGAGGTCCACGCCGTAACGGCGCGCGAGCCGCATGAAGCCGCGCGAGAAGGCGGCCAGCCAGCGCGCGTCGGCCCGCGGCAGTGCGAGCGCAAGGGTTGCCCAGCGCGGTGTCGCGCCCATCGCCGCGATGTCCGAGAGGTTGACGGCGAGCGCCTTGTGGCCGAGTTGTTCCGGATCCGCACCCTGGTGAAAATGACGCCCGGCGACCAGCATGTCGGTGGTGATTACGAGCTCGAATCCCGACCGTGCGCGCACGATCGCGGCGTCGTCACCCACACCCAGCACGGCATGCCGCGCCGGGTAGGTGAAGAAGCGCCGGATCAGCTCGAATTCGGTGAGCGGCATGCGCCGAATATTCTTTTCATTTTTCACTCGGCACCTGGCGCTGCGCGTCGAGCTTTGCCTGGGCCTCGTGCCATTTCTTTTTCAGCACGCTGGGAAACCAGAAGTCCACCGCGGCGAAAGCGAAAAAGAACAGCGCCAGCCAGCGCACCGTGTCGGCCGGCAGGAACGCCCGGCCTTCGACCACGACGTAGAGCCCGAGGAAGGCATTGATGACGCCAGCCAGGTAGAACATCATGATTCGTTTCTTCAGGCGCGGGTCCACTTCGAATCCGGTGACTCGCTATTCGTTGCCCGTTACCCGTGACTACTCCCGCATCTCCGCCTTGCGGAGCTGCGCGGCGAGCTTGTCGAGCACGCCGTTCACGTACTTGTAGCCCTCGGTGCCGCCGTAGCTCTTCGCCAGCTCCACCGCCTCGTTGATCACCGCGCGAAAGGGCACGTCGGGCTGTTGCGCGAGCTCGTAGCCCGCCAGGAGCAGGATGCCGCGCTCCACCGGGCTCAGCCGGGAGTACTCCCGGTCGAGGAGCGGCGCGATTGCCCGCTCCAGTTCCGGCGCGGCCGCTATCGTGCCTTCCAGCAGCTCCGTGAAATACCCGGCATCGATCTTGTCGAAGCCCTTGGCGTCGCCCAATTGGCGGGCGATGGTCGCCGGGTCGGTGCCGGCGAGCTGCCATTGGTAGAGGCCCTGCAGCGCGAACTCGCGCGCGCGCCTGCGGCTGGTCTTCATTCCTCGTCCAGTTTTTTCAGCAGATTGGCCATCTCGATGGCCGCGGCCGCGCAGTCCGCGCCTTTTTGCGGCGCGCGCGCGGCCGCCTGCTCTTCGTTTTCGGTGGTCAGGATGCCGTTGGCGACCGGCACGCCGGTGTCGAGTGCAACCGTGGTGATGCCGCCCGCCGACTCGTTGGCGACGATCTCGAAGTGGTAGGTCTCGCCCCGGATCACCGCCCCGAGCGCGATCAGCGCGTCGTACTTCCCGGTGTTCGCCATCTTCTGCAGCGCGAGCGGCGCCTCCAGCGCGCCCGGCACGGTAACGACGCGGATGTCGGAGGCAGCCACGCCGTGCTTCCTCAGCGTGGCGCTGCAGGCCCCGAGCAGCGCCTCGCCCACTTCGGGATTGAAGCGGCTCATCACGATGCCGATCCGCAGTCCGGCCCCCTTCAGTTCGGGCTCGAGTTTTTCCACGTTGCTCCTGACCGCCATGTCCCGTCACTTCGCCGATTCGTCACTTCATCACTTGCCCCTGGCGGGCGGCTGCAGGTACCCCGTCACCTCCAGCCCGAATCCCGTCATGCTGGGCATCGGCCGCGGCTGCGCCATGAGGCGCATCTTCCTCACGCCCAGATCCTTCAGGATCTGGGCGCCGATGCCGTAATTTCTCAGCGCAACGGCGGGCACGGATGCCGCGCCACTGCGGGCCCGCGCGTGCTCCAGCAGCTCCGACGCGGTTTCCTGGCCGTGCAACAGCAGAATGACCCCGCACTCGGCGCGGCTGACGGCGACAAGCGCATCGTTGAAATTCCAGGAGTGCCGGGTGCTGTGCACGTCGAGGAGATCCATCACCGACAGGGGCTCGTGCACGCGGACGAGCACCTCCCTTGAAGGCCCGGGCGCGCCCTTCATCAGCGCCAGATGCGTGGATTCCCCCACCCGGTCGCTGTAGACATGGAGCCGGAACCGCCCGTGCACGGTATCAATGTCGCGCTCCGCTACCCGCGTCACCAGCGACTCGGTGCGGCCGCGGTGCTCGATGAGATCGGCGATGGTGCCGATCTTGAGCCGGTGCTGGCCCGCGAACTCGATCAGGTCCGGCAGCCGCGCCATGTCGCCGTTGTCCTTGAGGATCTCGCAGATCACCGCCGCCGGAGCGAGGCCCGCCAGGCGCGCCAGGTCGCAGCCCGCCTCGGTATGACCCGCGCGCGCGAGCACCCCGCCCTCCTGCGCCATGAGCGGGAAGATGTGGCCGGGCTGCACCAGGTCGGAGGGCGCGGCGTCGGGCCGGATTGCGACCTGCACGGTGCGCGCCCGGTCCGCGGCGGAGATCCCGGTGGTGACCCCTTCCGCCGCTTCGATGGAAACGGTGAAGTTCGTGCCGAGCGGCGAGCGGTTGGTCGCCGTCATCGGCGCGAGGTTGAGGGCGCGGCACTTTTCCTCGGTGAGCGTCAGGCAGACGAGCCCGCGGCCGAAGCGCGCCATGAAATTGATCGCTTCGGGCGTGACGAACTCGGCCGCGATCAGCAGATCGCCCTCGTTCTCGCGGTCCGCCTCGTCCACCAGCACCGCCATCCTGCCGGCCTTGATGTCGGCGATGACGTCGGTGATCGGGCTGATGCCCGTTTCCTGTCTTGAAGTCATAGCGTCACTTCGTCATTGTGTCAATTCGTCACCGGTCTCTCGCAAGCGCTCGACGTACCGTGCAAGCATGTCCACTTCCAGATTGACCTTATCGCCCGCGCGCAGGTCCCCGAGATTGCTCGCGGCGAGCGTATGCGGGATGAGGTTCACCTCGAATACCGCGCCGTCGACTTCGTTCACGGTCAGGCTCACGCCGTTGACCGCGATCGAGCCCTTGCGCGCCACGTATCTCGCGAGGGCGCTCGGGGCTGCCACCGCCAGGAGCCGGCTGCCGCCCGCCGCCTTCGTTCGGTCCACGGTCCCCACCCCGTCCACGTGCCCGCTCACCAGGTGGCCGCCGAGCGGGTCCGCCGCGCGCAGCGCCTTTTCCAGGTTGACACGCTGGCCCGCCGAGAATCCCGTGGTGCCGACGAGGGTCTCGCGCGAGACATCGGCCTGGAACGTGCGCCCCTTCCGCGCGACGACCGTGAGACACGCGCCGTTCACCGCGATGCTGTCGCCCACCGCCACGTCCTTGAGACCCAGGCGCCCGGCGTCCACCACGATCCGGTGGCCTCCGCGCTCCGCCTTTGCGGCGCGCACCGTGCCCACCGCGGCAACAATACCCGTGAACATTATACGAACCTCGCCACGACGCGGATATCCAGCCCGACCATCGCGAGGTCGCGAACGGCGAGCTGCCTGCGCCCCCCGAGGTCGGCGAGCTCGGGAAGGTGAAACATGCCCTGCGCGGCGTCGCCGATGATGCTGGGGGCGAGATACACCACCAGCTCGTCCACCAGCCCCTCGGCAAGCAGCGACCCGTTCAGCCGGAAGCCGCCCTCGACGTGCACTTCGTTCAGCTCGCGGCGCGCGAGCTCTCGGAACAGGGCGTAGAGGTCGACCTTGCCCGCGCTGTTCGGCAACACGACCACTTCGGCTCCCTTCGCCTCCAGCGCGGCGATCCGGGCGCGCTCCTCGCGCGCCGCGGCCACGAGCACCCCACCGCCCTCGAGTATCCTTGCCGTGGGCGGCGTCTCGAGCCTGCTGTCCACCACCACGCGCAGCGGCTGGCGCGGAGTCGCCACCTCGCGCACCGTGAGCCGCGGATCGTCCTCCCGCACGGTGCCGAACCCGGTCAGCACGGCACACGCCCGCGCCCGCCAGTGATGCCCGTCGCGGCGCGCCGCCTCGCCGGTGATCCATTGGCTCCTGCCGTTCAGGAGAGCGATCTTGCCATCGAGACTCGCCGCCAGCTTCACCCTCACCCATGGACGGCTGCGCGTCATGCGCGAAAGGAAGCCGATGTTCATTTCGCGGGCTTCGTCCTCGAGCAGCCCGCACGACACGTCGATTCCCTTCCCACGCAGCATGGCGAGCCCCCCGCCCGCAACCAGGGGATTGGGATCCTGCAGCGCCGCGACTACCCGCGCGATGCCCGCCCCGATCAGCGCCTCCGCGCATGGTCCCGTGCGTCCCTGGTGCACGCAGGGTTCGAGCGACACGTAGGCGGTCGCGCCGCGGGCGCGCGCGCCAGCGGCGGCGAGCGCGTTCACCTCGGCGTGCGGGGCGCCCGCCCGCTCGTGCCAGCCTTCGCCCGCGACCGCCCCCTCGCGCACGATCACGCACCCCACCCGCGGGTTGGGCGTCGCGGTGTAGAGCCCGCGGCCCGCAAGCTCCAGCGCCCTTGCCATGAACTGGTGATCTTCTTTGGAGAACACGGTGTCGTCGAGAGGAATATTCCCCTCCTTTTCAAGGAGGGGTGGATGCGAAGCAGACGGGGTGGTTACGCGGGCACCGCTTGCTCCCACCACCCCGCCCGCTGCGCGGGCACCCCTGCTCGGGCAGGAGGGGAATTCAATCTGTTAGGCGCCCTGAGTCATTTCTCCTTCGCGGGACGCTGGACTTCCTTGATCGCGTCCTGGAAGTCGTCGACGCCCTCGAAGCTGCGGTAGACGGAGGCGAAGCGGATGTAGGCGACCTGGTCGAGCTTGCGC
>JAHZNX010000053.1 GCA_020028375.1 Betaproteobacteria bacterium
CTAAGGTAGCGAAATTCCTTGTCGGGTAAGTTCCGACCTGCACGAATGGCGTAACGATGGCCACACTGTCTCCACCCGAGACTCAGCGAAGTTGAAATGTTTGTGATGATGCAATCTCCCCGCTGCTAGACGGAAAGACCCCGTGCACCTTTACTACAACTTTGCATTGGACTTTAGTGAGGCCTGTGTAGGATAGCTGGGAGGCTTTGAAGTGGGGGCGCCAGCTCTCATGGAGCCACCGTTGAAATACCAGCCTGGCGTTATTGAGGTTCTAACCTTGGCCCGTTATCCGGGCCGGGGACCGTGCATGGTGGGTAGTTTGACTGGGGCGGTCTCCTCCCAAAGAGTAACGGAGGAGTGCGAAGGTACGCTTAGCGCGGTCGGTAATCGCGCTGAAAGTGCAATGGCAAAAGCGTGCTTAACTGCGAGACTGACAAGTCGAGCAGGTGCGAAAGCAGGTCATAGTGATCCGGTGGTTCTGCATGGAAGGGCCATCGCTCAACGGATAAAAGGTACGCCGGGGATAACAGGCTGATTCCTCCCAAGAGTTCATATCGACGGGGGAGTTTGGCACCTCGATGCTGAAAGCATCTAAGCGGGAAACTCGCCTTAAGATTAGACTTCCCGGGGACTTGATCCCCCTGAAGGGTCGCGGAAGACCACCGCGTTGATAGGCCGGATGTGTAAGAGGAGTAATCCTTTGAGCTAACCGGTACTAATTGCCCGTGCGGCTTGATCCTATAACCTTGAGCATTCAGCTGTCAGCGATCGGCTGCCAGTTGCGGCTCCGGTAAGGCTCGTGTTGCCCAATACAATCGCCCGACTTTACTTCTTTCGAACCGCGGTTCTTGGTTGAAAGCTGATGGCTGAATGCCGGGAGCCCAGAGCTATGTCTGACGACCATGGCGAGGTGGTCCCACCCCTTCCCATTCCGAACAGGGCCGTGAAACGCCTCAGCGCCGATGATAGTACGGTGTATTCCGTGCGAAAGTAGGACATCGTCAGGCACCCACAAAAGCAAAAGCCCCGCCCAATTTGGGTGGGGCTTTTGCTTTTGTAGCGGGCGCCTGAGAGATGTCCTACTTTCGGAACGACAACAAGCCGGCATTTTTCTCATTGCGCGACAGCGCATTTCCCATGGCCGGCTTGTTGCGGCGCAGGCTAAATTATCCGCATCCATTTGATGCGGACAATGTTAAGCCGCATAGCGGCGGCCGGAGCCAAAGTAGGACATCGTCAGGCACCCATGAAACGGAAAAGCCCGGCCTCATCGAGGTCGGGCTTTTTCGTTTCCGGAAGTCTACCGATCTACGCCGACGCCAGCTTGTTCCGCCCGCCCTGCTTGGCTTGGTACAGCGCTTGGTCGGCGGCTCGGATAAGAGCTTCGGGCGTTTCCCCATGCTTCGGGAAGGCCGCGACGCCCAATGAAACGGTAATCGCCCCGAGCACCTGGCCGCGATGCTTGATCTGCATGTGGCGCACCGTATCCAGTATGCGCTCGGCCCGCTGGTAGGCGATCACCAGCGAGGCTTCCGGGAGCAGCAACGCGAACTCCTCCCCGCCGATGCGGCACGCGATGTCGCTCCCGCGAACATGACCCTGCAAGACGAGACCCATGCGCCGCAGAACCGCGTCGCCGGCGTCGTGGCCGAAAGTGTCGTTGACGCGCTTGAAATGGTCGATGTCCAGCATGATGACCGAAAGCGGACGGTTCTTGCGCGTCGCGCGAACCCGCTCGTGCACGAGGTACTCCTCGAGGAAGCGCCGGTTGTAGAGCCCGGTCAGGGGATCACGCAAGGACTGCTGGCGCAGCGTGTCGTGAAGCTTGAGATTGGCGAGCGCCAGGCTGATTTCTTCACCCACGGCCGTGGCGAGACGCAGTTTCGATTCCAGCTTCACACCGATTTCCTGTGCCTTTGCCGCAGCGTGAAGTCGTTGCAGGAATAGCAGTCCCACCGTCTCGCCGTGCGCAACCAGCGGGATACACATGTAGGGGAATATCGGTTCGGCGGAGCCGGTTGCGTGCTGGCAAAGCAATCCGCTCCCCGCCCCATTCGTCCAGTGCAGCTGGCCGCGACGCAAGCCCCAGCAGTCCTGCACCGTGAACAGCTTCTCCTCCTGCGTGATTTCCCCCCAGCTGGCGACCCGCTCCAGATAGCCGCCCGGCGAGTTGATGCGGTAGAGCGTTCCGACATCGGATGGAATAAGCTGCGGACAGAACGCGGTAATGACAGTACACGCTTCGTCGGAGGAAATGCACGATTTGAGGTAGTTGCTCAGCTTGCCGAGCGTAAGATGGTCGCGGTCGCGCTGTTCCAGTTCCGCCAGGCGCAGCAGCAGCTCTTCGTTCGACTGGCGCAGACGTTCCTCGAGCTGCCTTCGCTCCCGGATTTCCTGCTTCTGCAGGGCCGTTGCATCGGCAAGCTGATGGGGCTGATCCACAGCACCGTTCCGGGAGCCCGCATCCCCGCCGGGCGAACCGTCCTCGACCTTCTGAAACTTGTTCATTGCCTCCCCTAGCTGAGGGCCCCTTGTGATGGTCTGGCCGCGTCAGCAACAGCAGATTTGCAAGCGTATACGATTTTTCGCCGTCGATGCTAACGAAGTGGGACTTATCTAGTAGAGATCTCCTATGTTTGCTTCATCGCTAATTCAATCGGAGCCACTTCGCGCAGACTAAGGGACACGGGTCACAGAACAAAAGGCGACAGATATGCTCTCCCGCACGCTGTTGGAGCACCCGCTGGATCCGCAGTGCAACTTGGCTTCCGCACGTCGCGTCAACAGCTTGAATGCGGCGCCGTCGTGAGCGTCTCCGTCACGAATATCGGTACATGGCGCAAATAGAATCGCAAAACAACGGGTTGTCTTCCGTATCGGGGAGCATGATGACGTGCTGGAGCGGGCGGAAATGTTCTCCAACCTATTGGATTTGAGCGTGATTCTTGATACACTCTTCAACCCTGATTCCAGGGGATACAGAACATGGGCGGTTCGCCCATTTTTTGTTTGTACGCTTGATTCGCCATGGAATTGAACGAGTTACTGGAAGCTACCGTGAGCGGCATGGGCTACGAGCTGACCGGAATCGAACGTCCGGCCAGGGGCGGGCTGCTCCGTATTTACATCGACAAGCCGGGCGGCGTGGCGGTGGATGACTGCGCGACGGTAAGCCACCAGGTGAGCCGGGTACTGGCCGTCGAGCGCGTCGACTACGAACGGCTCGAAGTGTCCTCGCCGGGCCTCGACCGTCTGTTGAGGGGGGAACGCGATTTCACGCGTTTCGCCGGCCAGCGGGCCCGCGTGAGGGTACGCCTGCCGGTGGACGGGCAGCGCAATTTTGTCGGCGTAGTGCGCGAGGCCGGTGCCGGCCGGGTGCAGCTGGAGGTCGAGGGCAGGGTGCTGTCGCTCGAGCTCGGCAACGTGGAGACGGCGCGTCTGGTGCCGAACCTTTAGCGGGAGCGCGGGAATGAGTCGCGAGATATTGCTGCTGGTGGACGCCCTGGGGCGGGAAAAGAACGTCGAAAAGGAGATCGTGTTCGGCGCGCTCGAGCTCGCGCTCGCGTCCGCCACCAAGAAGCGTTTTCAGGAGGACATCGATGTGCGCGCTTCGGTCGACCGCACCACGGGCGAGTTCTCGTTTTTCCGCCGCTGGCAGGTGATGAACGACGGGGAGGTCGAGGAGGCCGCGCGCCAGATCGCGGTCAGCGACGCAAGGAAGCAGAATCCCGCGATCCAGCCCGGCGAATACATCGAGCAGCCGCTCGGCGCCCTGGAAGTCGGGCGCATCGGCGCGCAGACGGCGAAACAGGTGATCCTGCAGAAGATCCGTGATGCCGAGCGCGAGCAGATCCTCAACGACTTTCTCGCCCGCAAGGAGCCGCTCGTCACCGGGGTCATCAAGCGCATGGAGCGCGGCAATGCCATCGTCGAATCGGGACGGCTGGAGGCCGTGTTGCCGCGCGACCAGATGATCCCCAAGGAGAACCTGCGCATGGGCGACCGGGTGCGGGCCTACGTTTGGAAGACCGACCGCGCGAGCCGGGGTCCGCAGCTCATTCTGTCGCGCACCGCGCCTGAATTCCTGGTGAAGTTGTTCGAAATGGAAGTGCCCGAGCTCGAGGACGGCCTGCTCGAGATCAAGGCGGCGGCACGCGACCCCGGCTCGCGTGCGAAAATCGCCGTGCACTCGAAGGACCGGCGCATCGACCCGATCGGCACCTGCGTCGGCATGCGCGGTTCGCGCGTGCAGGCGGTGACTTCGGAGCTTGCGGGCGAGCGAGTCGATATCATCCTGTGGGCGGAGGACCCGGCGCAGTTTGTGGTCAACGCCCTTGCGCCTGCCGAGGTCAGCAAGATCAAGGTGGACGAGGAAGCGCACAGCATGGACATCGTGGTGGACGAGGAAAATCTCGCCCAGGCGATTGGCCGCACCGGCCAGAACGTGCGGCTGGCGAGCGAGCTCACGGGATGGGAGCTCAATCTCATGACGCTGGAAGAGTCGAAGAAGAAGAGCGAGGAGGAGTCGACGCGCGTCAAGACCATGTTCATGGAAAAGCTCGACGTCGACGAAGAGGTTTCGGCGATCCTGGTGGAGGAAGGATTCAACACCCTCGAAGAGGTCGCCTACGTCCCGATCAGCGAGATGCAGGAGATCGAATCTTTCGACGAAGCCACCATCAACGAGCTGCGGAGCCGCGCCCGCAATGCGCTGCTCACGCAGGCAATCGCGAGCGAGGAGCGGGTCGAGCATGACATCGAGGACCTGATGAAGGTTGAAGGCATGGACAACGAAACGGCACGCCTGCTCGCCGCCAAGGGCGTGGGCACCCAGGAGGCGCTCGCCGATTTCGCGACCGACGATCTCACCGAGCTGACGGGGCTCGAAGCCGAACGCGCCAAACAGCTCATCATGGCGGCCCGCGCCCCGTGGTTCGCCGAAGCCGGCTCCTGATTCCCGAATCGCATGGCTCAGATCAACGTCAACCAACTGGCCCAGCAACTCGGGCTCCCGACGGCGCTGCTGATCGAGCAGCTGCAGGCGGCCGGCGTGAGCAAGGCGCTGGAGGAGGACACGCCGCTGAGCGAGAAGGACAAGTCCCAGCTGCTCGAGCACCTGCGCAAGGCGCACGGTGCGGGCGAGGCGAAGCAGAAGATCACGCTGACGCGGCGGCAGACGACGGAGATCAAGAAGTCCGACAGCATGGGGAAATCGCGCACCATCCACATCGAGGTGCGCAAGAAGCGCGTGCTGGTGAAGCGCGACGCCGAGCCCGAGTCCGCGCCCGAAGCCGCGCGGCCGGTGCTCGACGCCGAGCAGGTCGCGTTGCGCGAAGCCGAGGCTAGGCAGCAGGCTGAGCTGGCGGCGCGGCAGGCGGAGGATGCGGAGAAGAAACGGCGCAGGAAGGAAGCCGAAGCAGTCGCGGAAGCCAAGGCGCCGGAGGAAGCCAAGGCAGTGGGGGTCGCGGCGCGCGCGAGCGTGGAAGGCACTTTGCACAAGCCCACGGTCAAGCCCGAGGAAAAGGCACAAAAGGCGGAAAAGAAGGCCAAGAAGCAGGTCAAGGAAGTTGTCTGGAAGGACGAGACGGTCAAGCGCCGTAGCATCAAAACGCGCGGCGATGTGCCCGGCGGGTTCGGCTGGCGCCAACGCAAGACACGCCATGCCGCCCACAAGGAAGAGACCGACCAGACGCACGCGTTCGCCGCCCCGACCGAGCCGGTGGTGAGGGACTTCACGGTGCCTGAAACCATCACGGTCGCAGACCTTGCGCACAAGATGTCGATGAAGGCCGCCGAGGTGATCAAGGTCATGATGAAGCTCGGCACCATGGCGACCATCAATCAGGTGCTCGACCAAGAAACCGCGATGATCGTGGTCCAGGAACTGGGGCACGTCGCGAAACGCGCCAGGCTCGATGATCCCGATGCTTTCCTCGCCGAGCAGCAGCAGGAGTCGCCCGCCGAGGTCAAGCTGGAGCCGCGCGCCCCGGTCGTCACCGTGATGGGCCACGTGGATCACGGCAAGACTTCGTTGCTCGACGCAATCCGCCGCACGCGGGTGGCGAGTGGAGAAGCGGGAGGCATCACACAGCACATCGGCGCGTATCACGTGAACACACCCAAGGGCATGGTCACGTTTCTCGATACGCCCGGCCATGAAGCGTTCACGGCGATGCGCGCGCGCGGCGCCAGGGTGACTGACACCGTAGTGTTAGTGGTCGCGGCCGATGACGGCGTGATGCCGCAAACAATCGAAGCCATCCACCATGCCAAGGCGGCGAAGGTGCCGATCGTGGTAGCGCTCAACAAGATCGACAAGCCGGAAGCAAACCCGGATCGGGTCAAGCAGGACCTCGCCTCGAAGGAAGTCGTGCCCGAAGAGTGGGGCGGCGATACCATGTTCGTCGAAGTCTCGGCCAAGACCGGCAAGGGGATAGACGCGTTGCTGGAAAGAATACTGTTGCAGGCAGAGGTGCTCGAGCTGAAGGCGCCCAGGGACGCGCCCGCGAAGGGCGTCGTGATCGAATCGAGGCTCGACAAGGGGCAGGGCCCGGTCGCAACCGTTCTGGTCCAGTCGGGAACGCTCAAGCGCGGTGACGTGGTGCTGGTAGGCGCGGTATTCGGCCGCGTGCGGGCCATGCTGGATGAGAGCGGCGGCAACCTCGAAGCGGCTGGGCCTTCGATCCCGGTGGAAATCCTCGGGCTTTCGGATGTGCCTGCGGCGGGCTCCGAGATGCTGGTGCTGGGCGACGAGCGCAAGGCCCGCGAGATCGCGCTATTCCGCCAGGGGAAGTTCCGGGACGTCAAGCTGGCCAAGCAGCAGTCGGCGAAGCTCGAGAACATTTTCGAGCATATGGGCGAGGGGCAGGTCAAGACGCTGTCGCTCATCATCAAAGCGGACGTGCAAGGCTCCTACGAAGGCCTGTCCCACGCGCTCTCAGGACTTTCCACGGATGAGGTCAAGGTCAACATCGTGCATTCCGCTGTGGGCGGCATCACAGAGTCGGATGTCAACCTGGCGCTCGCCTCAAAGGCCGTGATCATCGGCTTCAACGCGCGAGCGGACGTGGCTGCGCGCAAGCTCGCCGAGCACAGCGGGGTCGACATCCGCTACTACAACGTGATCTACGAGGCGGTCGACGAGGTGAAGGCGGCGCTCTCGGGCATGCTCGCGCCGGAGAAAAAGGAAAACGTGCTCGGCCTGGTCGAGGTGCGGCAGATTTTCAAGATCTCGAAGGTCGGGACCGTCGCCGGCTGCTATGTTTCCGAAGGACTGGTGCGGCGCAGCGGCGCCAAGATTCGGGTGTTGCGCGACAACGTCGTAATTCACGACGGAGAGCTCGATTCCCTCAAGCGTTTCAAGGACGACGTGCGCGAGGTCAAGGCGGGGTTCGAGTGCGGGCTCTCGCTCAGGAACTTCGACGACCTCAAGATCGGCGACCAGCTCGAGGTGTACGAAGTCGTTGAAGTCGCGCGCACGCTCTAGTTTCGAGTTTCCAGTTGCGAGTTTCGAGTCGGCCTATCGTGCGGCGAACTGGAAACTGGAAACTTGTAACTCGAAACTGGCAATGCCGAAGGACTTCCCCCGCAGCCGGCGCATCGCCGAGCAGGTCCAGCGCGAGCTGTCCGACATCATCCGGCTGGAACTGAAGGATCCCCGCGTCGGCATGATCACCCTCACCGACGTCGAAGTCACTCCCGACAACGCCCACGCCCGGGTCTACTTCACGCTGCTGGGAGAGGCCTCCCGCATTGATGAGGCCGCGGCGGGCCTGCAGCACGCGGCGGGTTACTTGCGCAGCCAGCTTGCGCACCGCCTCAAGCTCCGCGTCGTGCCCCAGCTGCATTTCGAGTACGACGCATCGGTTGAGCGCGGAATCCGTGTGTCGCAGCTGATCGACGCGGCCGTGGCGGAGGACGCGAAGCGCAAGCGGCGGAAGAAATGACTCCGACCGCTCGCCCGGGGCTCGGCCATACCGGTGGGAGGCGTGCCGTCGACGGGGTGTTGCTGCTCGATAAGTCCGCCGGCATCACCTCGAGCGCAGCGGTGCAGAGGATCCGCCGCCTGTTCCGGGCGCAGAAGGCCGGGCACACCGGCACGCTCGATCCGATGGCGACGGGTCTGCTCCCGATCTGCCTTGGCGAGGCGACCAAGTTTGCCCATCTCCTGCTGGGCGCGGACAAGGCGTATGTTGCCACGATGCGCCTGGGCATCACGACGAGCACGGGCGATCTCGAAGGCCCGGTCACGGCCCGCCACGACGTGCGGGTCACGGAGGGGGACATCGAGCAAGCGCTCAAGGCGTTCACCGGCGAGATCCTGCAGACGCCGCCCATGTATAGCGCGCTCAAACGCGATGGCCAGCCGCTCTACAAGCTGGCTCGCGCGGGCGCCGAGGTCCCGCGCGAGCCGCGCGCCATCGTCATTCGCCGGCTGGAGCTGATCGGGGTCGACGGCGACGAGCTGAAGGTGCTCGTGATCTGCAGCAAAGGCACCTACGTGCGCGTTCTGGCGGAGGACCTCGGACGCGCACTCGGGTGCGGCGCCTGCCTCTCCGGACTGAGGCGGGAGGCGGTCGGCGACTTCCGGTTGTCGGCGGTCCCCGTCACACTGGCACGCGTCGAGCAGGCGGCGCCCGAGGAGCGCGAAGCGCTGCTGCTGCCGCAGGATGCCCTGGTGTCCTCGCTGCCGCGGATCGATCTCGACCCACGAGCGGCACGGCGACTGAGCCAGGGCCAGTCCATCGCGCACAGCGCAGCCCACTCGGCGGGACGTGCCCGCGTCTATGGCCCCGGCGGAGCGTTTATGGGAGTCGCCGAGATCATGGCCAACGGGGAAATCGTGCCGCGGCGCCTGGTGTCACAGGCGCCCGCTGCTGCCGTCAACCAGCCAAGTATCGCTTGAGAAACCGTGGGTTAGAGGGTAGAATACGCGCCTCACAAGCGGAGAGTGCGATGGCGGTTACCAATAACCAGAAGGCCCAGCTGATGCACGAATACCAGCGGGGCCAGGGCGATACCGGATCACCCGAGGTGCAGATCGCGCTGCTCACGGCGCGCATCACCGATCTCACCGAGCATTTCAAGACTCACGTCAAGGATCACCATTCGCGGCGCGGCCTGCTGCGCATGGTGAGCCGCCGGCGGAAGCTCCTCGATTACCTCAAGCGGGCAAACGCCGACAAATACCGCCAGTTGATCGACCGCCTCGGATTGCGTAAGTAAAGACACCCTCATGGGTGCCTTGGCAAGGGAACGTTCAGGCACTGCGCCTCGCGCCGCAGCTTATCGCTGGTTATCCTGAGACCGCGCACGCGGTCTTTTTTATTTTTCGAAAGGCACGACCTTGAATCACATCAAGAAATCATTGATCTGGGGACACCATCGGCTGATTCTCGAAACCGGTGAAATCGCGCGCCAGGCAACCGGCGCGGTGCTGGTCAATATGGAGGATACGGTGGTGCTGGTCACCGTAGTCGGCGCCCGGCACGCCGCGGAGGGAAAGGATTTCCTGCCGCTCACCGTGGATTACCAGGAGCGAACCTACGCTGCGGGCAAGATCCCCGGCGGGTTCTTCCGGCGCGAAGGCCGTCCCTCCGAAAAGGAGGTCCTGACCTGCCGGCTGATCGACCGCCCCATCCGGCCGCTGTTTCCCGACGGTTTCTATAACGAGGTGCAGTTGGTTGCGACCGTCGTGTCGTCGAACAACGAGATCGATTCCGATATTCCGGCCATGATCGGCGCTTCGGCCGCGCTGGCCCTGTCCGGCATTCCGTTCAATGGCCCGATCGGGGCCGCCCGCGTCGGCTATCTCAACGGGCAATATGTGCTCAACCCGACCGCCACGGAGCTGAAAACATCCCAGCTCGACCTGGTGGTGGCGGGCACCGAGCAAGCGGTGCTGATGGTGGAATCGGAAGCGAAGGAGCTGCCCGAGGACGTCATGCTGGGCGCAGTGGTGTTTGGCCACCAGCAGATGCAGTCGGTGATCCAGGCGATCAACGAGATGGTGGACGAGGCGGGCGGCGCGGCATGGGAATGGTCGCCGCCGGCAAAGGACGAGGCCCTGGCTGCGCGCATAGCAGAGCTTTCCGAAAGCGATCTGCGGGAGGCGTTTCGGCTTCGGCAAAAGCAAGCTCGCTCCGAGGCTATCGACAATATCTGGAAGCGGGTATTTGACGCAGTTGGCGTCGGCACGGACGGGGGACCGGAGGCCAACGCGGTCAAGGAAATCTGCTTCGCCCTGGAATCGAAGATCGTGCGCGGCCAGATTCTGAGCGGCGACCCGCGCATCGAC
>JAHZNX010000054.1 GCA_020028375.1 Betaproteobacteria bacterium
ACCGGTCAGGCTCGGTCCCACGTTGCCCACGTTGATCTCGCCGGGAGCGAGGGCATGGCAGTTCTGGCAGAGCCCGCCGTTTTCCTTGCGCTTCTCGAGCTGGCCGCCCTGGATGCGGTCGCCGGCGCCGTCGTGCGCGAGCGTGTTTCCGATCTTCCAGTCGCCGGCGAGCTTCCCGGTGGTCGGGTATTGCATCGACGCCCGCGCCAGCTTGACCACTTCGGCGGCTTCCTCCTGCGTGAGCTTGGCGTCCCCGATCTTGCTGCAGATCTGCTGCGACCGGTCCTGCACGAGGCGCTTGAGGAGCGCCGGATCCGGCGCGGTGAAATCCTCGCTCACCATCTTCTCCGCCATCTGGCGCGTGGTTGCCGGATCGGGATGAGTTGCGCAGCCGGCGAAGATCAGCGCTATGGAACCCAGCATCGTCCATTTCAAGCATGCTTTTCCCATACTTTCTTCTCTGCCTCAGCGCTTGAATCCGGGCACGCTGATCACGGCCCCGTTGCCCTGGTAGTGGAGATAGGCGATCAATGCGATCGACGTGTCGGATGCGTATTTCAGCTCGGGCAACCGCATCTGCCAGAAGCAGTCGTAGAGGCGCCATTGCATGGTCCGGACCACAAAATGCGCGCCGCGATACGCGGGCCACGTCGAGACGACCCCCTGTACCCCCTTCTTGTCGGTCATGTGGATCAGGTCCTGCAGGCGAATGCGCTTGTTGGCTTCACCATGGCACTGCACGCACGCGAAATCCGTCTGCCCGCTGCGCCGGTAGAAGAGGTACTCGCCTGCCTTGTATGCGTCGTATTCCTTCGGGTGGCTGAGCGAGACGTTCATCCTCATCCCGTTCGACCGGGAAGTGATATAGAGCGCCAGCGCTTCCACATCGGAGCCGTCGCTCGCCGGGCGACTGATCGCCCTCTTGACGACGTCCTCACGATTGAATCCCTGCAACTGAACCATGCAGGTCAGCAACCGGGATTCCAGGTCCTGGACCGTGTCGGTGTCGGAAAAATAGCGCGGCAGCCGGGCGCTGGCCCCTTCGAGCTTGCCCGGCCCCAGGCCGAAATCGCAGTGCTCGAGTGACGCTTTCTTGGGGCCCCGTTTCTCGTAGAACAGCTTCTTGCCCCGCTCGATCCACAGCTCACCCGGATTGTCGTCGATGAGCATCTGGCGTCCCACGGCCAGGGGATCGTCCGGCTTGTCCTGTGCCTGCGCGGTGCCCGCGGCCGCCAGGCACGCCAAGATCATGGCGGCAATGCCGCTGCGCGCTATCGCCATGGTTGCTCCTCCGCTGTTGTCGTGTCGAGCCGTGCTCAGGACGGCGCGGCGACAGTCGCTTCGTCGGTGCGCTTGTCGCCCGTGTTGTCGGTCCAGGTCACGCCGATCTTGTCGCCCGCTTTCGCGCCCTTGATGCGCAGCCCCAGGAACGGATTGCGCGAAACCGCCTGGCTCCATTGCGTGTCGAGCACGGTCTTTCCGTTGTGGGTGACCACCACGCTCTGGATGAAGTGCAACGGCACGATCTGGCCTTTGGCGTCCTTGCGCTGGCCGGTCTCCATGGGGTGCATCATCAGTATTCTCACATCGGCGACGTCGCCTTGGAGTGTCGCGCGGATTTTCATCGGTTCAGCCATGATGCCGTTCTCTCCTCGTTCGAGGCCCGATCAACCGCAGCCGCCGACGGTGATCTTCACTTCTTTCCTGGCGGTGTAGTACTTTCCCCCCGCCTTGACCACCGCCCACACATCGGAGGTCTGGCCCATCTTGATCCGCGCAGAGACGTAGCCTTCGCCGCCCCCGGAGACGTCAAACGTTGCCGCCAACGGAAACGGGTTCTTCTCCGCGACGATCGAGATTTGCTGCGTATTGGGCAGCTTGCTCGTGACCGCTATGGGGACCACGGCCCCGTTTTCGGCGATGTCCGGGGCGGTGATGACGATATCCTTGCTTTCCTCCGCGCCGGACGCGCCGAGGTTCTTCATGACATCGGCGAGGGACTTCGATTGGAAACCCGCCGTGTTCCAGTTCGCGGCGCGCGCCTCGTCCACCGCGACCAGGCCCGCGGAAAAGGCGGCCGCAAGCGCACCCGCCCCGCCGGTCAGTTTCAGGAAGGTTCTGCGCAGCTCGTTCATGGACGATCATCCTCTTCGGTTGAGACTCCAGGCAGGCGGGGTTGCCGCCTGCCACGCGGTAAGACTGCTACCGATATTAGTGCGAGTCCCTCCGCGGCGTCCACCATCTGTTCCTTATTGGTCCATAAGAAAAACTGAACGGTTGCGGAATCGTGGCTCAGCGCGCCTTGGCGATCCAATGACCTGATCTGCCGCCCTTTTTCTCGAGCAGCCGGATGCTCTCGAGGCGCATGCCGCGGTCGGCGGCCTTGCACATATCGTAGATCGTGAGCAGACCCGCGGCAACAGCGGTGAGCGCCTCCATCTCCACTCCGGTGCGCCCGGTCGTGGCGACGGTCGCCTCGCACCGGACGGCGCCGGCCTTGCGCTCGAGCACGAAGTCCACGCCGACGTGAGTGAGCGCGAGCGGGTGGGCGAGCGGAATCAGATCCGCCGTACGCTTCGCGGCCTGAATCGCGGCGATGCGCGCGACCCCGAGCACGTCACCCTTGCGCGCGGAGCCGGCGGCGATTCTCTTGAGCGTCGCGGGCCGCATGCGGATGCGGCCGGAGGCGCGCGCGACGCGATGCGTGACGCCCTTGCCGGCGATGTCGACCATGCGCGCCTGCCCGCGCGCGTCGAAATGCGTGAGCTTTTTCAAGTCCTGGATAGCTGCGCGAAGCGTGGTTTCCGCGATGGGAACTCCCCCGCATCCGAATTATCATATCACTATGCTGATGCGCGTACTTCTCGCCGCCCTGCTCGTCGTCGTTTCCGGCGTTCTTGCCCAGGGGCTGCCCGACCTCGGCGATGCCGCTCAGGCGGGCTTCACGCCCATGCAGGAGCGGCGGCTGGGCGAAGCGATCATGCGCGAGATCCGCGCCGACCGCGACTACTACGACGACGCGGAGGCGACCGACTACGTGAACAGCCTCGGGAACCGCCTCGCCTCGCGCAGCACCGAGTCGCGCCAGGACTTCGAATTCTTCCTTATCCGCGACATCCAGATCAACGCCTTCGCGCTGCCCGGCGGCTTCATCGGCGTCAATACCGGATTGCTCCTCGCCGCGCAGGCCGAATCCGAGGTCGCGGGCGTGCTGGCCCATGAGATCGCCCACGTAACCCAGCGCCATATCGCGCGCATGCTGCAGCAGCAGCAGCAGAACAGCGTGGTCTCGCTCGCGTCGATGGCGGCCGCGCTGCTGCTCGCGCGCGCGAGCACCCAGGCGGCCGAGGCCGCCTTCGCTTTCGGCCAGGCCAGCGCCATCCAGAGCCAGCTGAACTTCACGCGCGACAACGAGCGCGAGGCCGACCGGGTAGGCCTGCAGATCCTCGACCAGGCGGGATTCGATCCCCGCGGGATGGCGAGCTTCTTCGAGCGGCTGCAGCGCGCGACCCGCGTCTACGAGGGCGGGGCGCCGTCCTACCTGCGCACGCACCCGCTCACGTTCGAGCGCATCGCCGACATGCAGAACCGGACGGAGACGCTCGGCTACCGCCAGGTCCCGGATAGCCTGGAGTTCCAGCTGATCCGCGCGAAGCTGAGGGCGCAGCTCGACTCCCCGCGCGACGCCGTCGTTTTTTTCGAGCAGAGCCTCTCCGAACGCAAATTCCTGAGCGAGGCCGCGAGCCGCTATGGACTGGCCGCAAGCCTGATACGAACCCGGGACTTCGGCCGCGCGCGGGTGGAGATCGAATCCCTGCGCAAGCTCACGCCGGCGAACCCGATCGTGGAAACTCTAACCTGCGAGTTCGGGTACCGCGCCTATGGGCCGGAAAAGGCGCTCCCCTGCCTGCGCGCGGCGCTGAAGACCTATCCCTCCTACCGTGCCCTCGTCTATGAGTATGCCAATGCGCTGCTCCAGACGAAACGGCCGGCGGAAGCACTGCGGGTGGTGGAGCAGCGGCTGCAGCTGATCACGGACGATTACCGGCTGTACCAGCTGCAGGCGCGCGCCTACGCGGCGCTCAACAGGCCGCTCGCACAACACCGCGCCCAGGCGGAGGCCTATATCCGCATGGGAAATCTCACCGCGGCGATGGAGCAGCTGCGAATCGGCTTGAAGAGCGGCGACGGGGATTTCTACCAGCTGTCGAGCGCCGAATCGCGCCTGAAGGAGCTGCGCAAGCTCGACGAGGAGCAGCGGCGCGAGGCCGGCAAGCGGTAATCGGAAGGCCGCGAGCGGCAAGCTGCTGGCGGGAAGGCCTGCCGCGGCGGATTCAGGGCAAAGGGGATTCGGCATGATGGATGCTCGCGGGCGCCTGGCGGGCGCACTGTGGCCCTTGGGGCTGGTCGCGGTCGCGCTCCTTCCCGACCCGGGTGCCGCGCTCCCGCAGTGGACCTACTACTTCCGGGACATTTCGCTCACGTTCCTGCCGCTGCGCCAGTTTCAGGCGGGCGAGCTCGCGGCGGGACGATTGCCGTTCTGGAATCCCTACGTGCACGAAGGCGAGTTCATGCTGCCTTCGTTCTATCCACTCGATCTCCTGCACGTGCTCGATTCAAGCCCGGAGTTCGTATCCTGGCTCCTCACGCTCCACCTGCCGCTGGCCGCGCTGGGCGCCTACGCCCTCGGCCGCTCGCGCGGCATGTCGCATCTCGGGGCGTTCGTCTGCGGCACGGTGTATTCGATCGGCGGCTTCGCGCTTTCGACTCTGAATCTCTATATTTTCTTGCAAGCGCTCGCGCTGGCGCCGTTCGTGGTGCTGACGTGCGAGCGGGCTGCGACCCGCGGCGGACGGTGGATTGCCGGCGCTGCGGCTGCGCTCGCGGCGAGCCTCACGACGCTGGCGCTGGAAATCGTCGCGCAGGCCGTTCTCCTGGGCACACTGCTCGCCCTCTGGCGCGACACGCGCGCGGACGAACCGGCGCCCGCCGCAGGTGCCCCGGCGGCTCGGCTTGCTGCGTCGCTGCTGCTGGGCATCGGTCTGGCGGGCGTCCCGGTCGCCATCACGCTCGGGGTGCTGCCGGAAACCGAGCGCGGGGCGGGATTCTCCCCGGAGGAGGCGAGCGGCCTGGCGCTTCCACCGCTCGCGCTCCTCCAGTTCCTGGTGCCAAACCTGTTCAGTGCGCTCGCCCGCCCGATCGAGACCTGGTGGGGCGGCGCCGTCTTCAAGGGTGGCACACCCTACTTTCTCAGCATTTACCTTGGCGTGCTGGTGCTCGCGCTCGCCGTCGCCGGCGGGGCGAAAGCGTCACGGCGCGAGCGCATCGTGCTCGCCGGCGCGGCTGCGCTGGGCGCGTGGATCGCATTGGGACCGACCGGCGGACTGTGGACCCTCCTGCACGAGCTACCGCTCGCCAACGCGTTCCGCACGCCCAGCAAGGCGCTGTTCATCGTCCATATATCCGCGGCCCTGCTTGCCGGGCGCGGCGCGGACCGGCTCGCCGCCGGCGAAGGCTGGGGCATTTTCGCGGCGGTGAGCGCGATCGGCCTCCTTGTGGCCGGGGGAATCGCTGCGGCCAGCTGGCTCGCGACCGATACCATCGCCGGATTGCTCCAGCTCGAGGCGGCCGCGCGCGAGGAACTGGCAGCGATACTCCCCGGGGATGCCGCACGTTGCGCTGTGACCGGTTTGCTCGGAATCGGGATCGCGATCGCCGCGCTGCGGTCGCGGTTGCGTCCTCCCTTCGCGGCGATGATGCTGGCGTTGGTGGTGGCAGTGGATCTGGCGCGCGCAGGCGTGGGACTCAACCGGCAGTCGAACCCGCTGGTATTCCGCCTGCTTCCGGAGATCGCGGCGGAGCGCCTCGATGACCTGGAAGAGGGCCGGGCATTCGCGGTTCCCGTCAGCATGAGCCGCAACTTCCTGGCGTGGCTGAACACGCGCCAGACCGATTCCGACCTCTACATGACTTACGCAATGCGGCAGCAGCTCGAGGCCTACAACAACGTCATGGACCGCGTCGAAACCGCGGGCTCGCAAGATCGTACGCGCTTCTCCCCGCTGCTCTCATCGATCGGATGGACCGGATACGATCCCGACGACGTGACGCAGTTCCTGCCTCTGCTTCGCCATGCGGCCGTGAGCCGGGTCCTGAGTTTTGACCGCATCGAGCACCCGGAGCTGCGCTTGCGGTCAACCGTGCCGGTTGCCATGACCGGGCTGGCCATTTACGTCTACGAGTTGGAACGACCGTGGCCGCGCGTGCTGGTCGCATGTCGCGCGCATCGGGCCCTGGCGCGGGTCGAGGCGGCGCTGGCGCCTCACGCCGCGACCTGGGATCCCCATCGCGATGTCGCGTTCGAGGATCCTGACGCGTTGCGCGTGGCGGCCTGCCGCAGCGGGCGCGTGCGCATCCTTTCCCGGCTGCCGGACGAGGAGCGCTACGAATCGGAGAGCGATGGTCCCGGATGGCTCCTCGTGCGCTCCACGCACGCGCGCGGCTGGCGCGCAACGGTCGATGGCGAGCCGGCGCTGCTCCTGCGCGCGGACGGCCGCCACCGGGCAGTCGCCATTCCCCCCGGCCGGCACACGGTCACACTGAAGTACGAGCCGCCGTGGCTGTGGCCCGGGGTCGCGCTGACCCTAGTTTCCGTTACCATCGTCCTCTGGACATTCGTGCGCCGGCGCAAGCAGGGGAGCTGACCTGGACAAGACGACCTCACCGGAGACAATGCCTGCCAGTGCCGTGACCTTCGGCGAGGCGTTGCGCGTCTGGCTCAAGATCGGCTGCATGGGCTTCGGCGGCCCCGCCGGCCAGATCGCGCTGATGCACCGCATACTTGTCGACGAGAACAAATGGATCGACGAGCAGCGCTTTCTGCACGCGCTCAATTTCTGCGTGCTGCTGCCGGGCCCGGAAGCGCAGAAGCTCGCGACTTACATCGGGTGGCTCCTGCACGGCACCCGCGGCGGGCTCGCCGCCGGCATTCTGTTCGTCGCTCCGGGCGCGCTGGTGATTCTGGGGCTCTCCCTGCTCTACGCGCTCGGGCGCGGCGTGCCGGCGGTGGACGGCGCGCTGTTCGGGATCAAGGCCGCCGTGCTGGTGATCGTGGTCGAGGCGCTGCTTCGAATCGGGCGCCGTTCGCTGAAGACCCGCCTCCTCATCGGTGTCGCGGGCCTCGCCTTCATCGGCATCTTCTTCCTCGACCTGCCGTTTCCCCTGATCGTGGCGGGGGCGGCCGCCGTCGGCTTCGTGGTCGCGCGGGCCTCGCCGGGCCTGCTCGGGCTGAAAGCCGTGGCGGCGGGTCCGGGCATGTCCGCGCCCGGGCGCTGGCGGCAAGCTACTATCGCCGCGGCCGTGGGCCTTGCGTTATGGTGGGCGCCGGTCGCGGCGGCCGTCGTGCTGCTCGGGCCGGGCCACGTGCTGGTGGACATCGGCGTATTCTTCTCGAAGCTCGCGGTGGTGAGCTTCGGCGGCGCCTATGCGCTGCTCGCCTACATGGCGCAGGAGGCGGTCGAGAGCTATCGCTGGATGACGGCGCCGGAAATGGTGGACGGCCTCGGCCTGGCGGAAACCACGCCGGGACCGCTCATACTCGTCACCCAATTCGTGGGCTTTCTTGCGGGCTTTCGCGATGCTCATCCGTTCTCGCCGGTCGCCGCCGGCATCGTCGCCTCGGCGCTGACGACGTGGGTTACGTTCGTGCCGCCGATGATGCTGATTTTTGCCGGCGCGCCGTTCGTCGAGCAGTTGCGCTCGAGTCAACGGCTCTCCGGCGCGCTCGCCGCCATCACTGCCGCGGTGGTCGGCGTGATCCTCAACCTCACGGTCTGGTTCGCGCTGCACGTCCTGTTCGGGAAGGTCGAGGAAGCGCGCGCGGGACCGCTGCGCTGGTACGCGTTCGATCCCCTGGCGCTCGATCTCACGGTCTTCGCCCTCGCGCTCGTCGCGGCGCTGCTGGCGTTTGCGTTGCGCCGCGGCCTGGTGGAGCTGGTCCTGGTTATGGCCGCGCTCGGCGTCGCGGTGCGATTGCTCCTCGGGGCATGATCGGCCCCGGCGCGCGAGCGCCGGCAGCGGGCGCAAACGGAGCCACGCCGGCCTGCCGCACCGGCCGTGGCCGGAGGCCGATGTGGTATCTTGCGGCATGGAAAATACGCGCCCGGGCGCTATTCCCGCCTTCGCGGCGGAACCGCAGAAGATCGGAAAATACGAGATCATCAGCGAGCTCGGCAAGGGCGCGACCAGCGCCGTCTACCGGGCGTACGACCCGTTCCAGGGCCGCCAGGTCGCGATCAAGGTCGTTTTCCCCGAGGCGCTCGGCGACCAGGAGTACGGCCGGCGCTACCGCAAGCTCTTCGTCACCGAGGCGTCCCTCGCCGGCAAGCTCTCCCACCCGCACATCGCCGCCATCTACGACGCGGTGTCGAGCGAGGACACGAGCTACATCGTGATGGAGTACGTGGAGGGGACGACGCTCGAGCCCTACACGCACCACAACAGCCTGCTGCCGGTGCGGCACATCGTCGAGATCATCTACAAGTGCGCCAAGGCGCTGCAATACGCGTCCAACCAGGGCGTCATACACCGCGACATCAAGCCCGCCAACATCCTGCTCGCCGGCGAAACCGACATCAAGATCTCGGATTTCGGCGCGGCGCTGACGCAGGCGGTGGAAACGACGCAGGTGAGCGGCATCGGCTCGCCGGCCTACATGTCGCCGGAACAGGTGAAGGAGCAGAGCCTCACCTACCAGACCGACATCTTCTCGCTCGGCGTCGTGATGTATCAACTTCTCACCGGGCGGCTGCCGTTCCAGGGCGCCAACAACTACAGCATGATCTACCAGATCATCAACATCGATCCGCCGTCCCCGATCGAGGTCCGGCCCGACATTCCCCCGCGCATCGATGCGATCGTGACGCGCGCCCTGCACAAGGACACCGCGCGGCGCTACCAGACGTGGGACGAGTTCGCGCACGATCTCGCCACCGCCCTCGGCGCCGAGGAGAGGCCTGGGCAGGGTTTCGCCGAGAGCGAGAAGTTCGATAGGCTGCGCGGCCTCGAGTTCTTCCGCCAGTTCAGCGACGTCGAGCTGTGGGAGGTGCTGCGCATCGCGAGCTGGAGCCGCTACCCGCGCGACACCGTGCTGATCCGTGAGAACGACATCGGCTCCTCGTTCTTCATCCTCACCTCCGGCGAGGTCCGGGTGATGAAGCAGGAGCGCCAGTTGAACGTGCTCGCGGCGGGCGAGTGCTTCGGCGAGATGGCCTACCTCGGCAAGCAGAAGTTCCAGCGCTCGGCGAGCGTCGTGGCGCGCTCCGACATCGCCGTCGTCGAGATCCGGGCCGAGACGCTGGCCAAGGCCTCGGAGCTGTGCCGGCATCATTTCCACGGCGCGTTCCTCGAGCTGCTGGTCGACCGGCTGGCGAAGGCGAACGTGAGGCTCTCGCAGCTGCTGCTCGACCGCAACGTCAGCGTTTTCTGAGACAGGCGGCGGCGCAGCGGAGTTGATTTGGGTTAAACTTCGATTCCCTGCACGGCACGGATGGCGATGGATTTCGACAAGGAGCTCGACGCGCGCGGGTTGAACTGCCCGCTGCCGATACTGCGCACCAAGAAGGCGTTGACCGACATGGCGTCCGGCCAGGTCCTCAAGGTCCTGGCGACCGACCCGGGATCGGTGAAGGACTTTGCGGCGTTCTCCAGGCAGACCGGCAACCCGCTGCTCGCCTCCGAGAAAGCAGACGCCGAGTTCGTCTTCTTCATGAAAAAGCGTTAGCCCGGGCGTCTGGCACCCAGGCCAACCAGGAGCGTAACGGCACCGCCGGAGTCACGAGCTGTGGGCCGCGGAGTCCTCGCAGACCACTTTCGAATCCGACTCGCCCTGCCAGAGCATGTCGTAGCCGA
>JAHZNX010000285.1 GCA_020028375.1 Betaproteobacteria bacterium
AGCGCTTCGGCGGCGTAGTCCGCAAGGCGCGAGCGTTCCCCGCGCGTCAGCGTCACGTGCGCGCTGTGCGACCAGCCTTTCATGCGGTCGACCACGTAGGTGAGCCCCGAGCTGCCCTCGGTCAGGTAGGGCGTGTCGATCTGGGCGATGTTGCCGAGGCACACGACCTTCGTGCCGGGCCCGGCGCGCGTGATGAGCGTCCTCATCTGCTTCGGCGTCAGGTTCTGCGCCTCGTCGATGATCAGGTACTTGTGGATGAAGGTGCGCCCGCGCATGAAGTTGAGCGACTTCACCTTGATGCGCGAGCGGATGAGGTCGCGCGTAGCCGCCCGGCCCCATTCGCCCGCCTCGTCATCGCTCTTGTTGAGCACGTCGAGGTTGTCCTCGAGCGCCCCCATCCACGGGTTCATCTTCTCCTCCTCGGTGCCGGGCAGGAAGCCGATGTCCTCGCCCACCGGCACCGTGACCCGCGTCATGATGATCTCGGTGTAGTGCTTCTGCTCCAGCGTCTGCATCAGGCCGGCGGCGAGCGTGAGCAGCGTCTTGCCGGTGCCGGCCTGGCCGAGCAGCGTCACGAAATCGATCTGCGGGTTCATGAGGGCGTTCAATGCAAAGTTCTGCTCGCGATTGCGCGCGGTGATGCCCCATACGTTGTGGCGCTGGCCGGCGTAGTCGCGCAGCGTGGCGAGGACGGCGGTCTTGCCGCTTGCTTCCCTGACCTGGGCGTGGAACGGGCGCTCGGCCTCGAGGTAGACGAATTCGTTCACCAGCAGCTGCGCGCACAGCGGGCCGCGCACCCGGTAATACGTGTGCCCGGACTGCTGCCACGATTCCATCTCCCGGCCGTGGCTCTCCCAGAAGTCCTCCGGCAGCGCGCGCGAGCCGGTGTGAAGGAGATCGGTGTCCTCGAGCACCTTGTCGTTGAAGTAGTCCTCCGCGGCGAGCCCCAGCGCGCGCGCCTTGATGCGCATGTTGATGTCCTTCGACACCAGGATCACCTGGCGCTGGGGGTGGACCTCCTGCAGGTGCCTGACCACCGCGAGGACCTGGTTGTCGGAGCTGCCTTTGGCGAGGCCGGCAAGGATGTCTCCGTCGATGGCCTCGGTCTGCAGGTAGAGGCGCCCGGTGGCGGCCTTGTCGCCGTGGATCGAGAGGGCGACGCCCGCCGCGATGGCTTCGTCCCAGCGGCTGATCATCTCGTCGAGGTAGCGGCTCACCTGGCGGGCGTTCCGCGCGACTTCCGAGACGCCCTGCTTGTTGTGGTCGAGCTCCTCCAGCGTCGCCATCGGGATATAGAGGTCGTGCTCCTCGAACCGGAACAGGCTCGAGGGATCGTGCATCAGCACGTTGGTGTCGAGCACGAAGAGCTTCGTGGCGGAGGGAAGGCGGGCAACGACGGTGGAAGGAGCTGCGGCGGCCTTGCGCGGGGTCATCTTATTTCAATGTCCTGACGAATTCGAGCACCTCCTGCACGTGGCCCGGCACCCGCACCCCGCGCCACTCGCGGCGCAGGATGCCTTTCGTGTCGATCGCGAACGTGCTGCGCTCGATGCCCCGCACCTTTCTGGCATACATATTTTTCATCTTGATGACGCCGTAGAGCTTGCAGGCCGCCTCCTCCTCGTCGGACAGCAAATCGAAGGGGAACCTCATCTTGGCCTTGAAAGCTTCGTGCGACTTGATGCTGTCGCGCGAGGCGCCATAGATCGCGCAGCCGACCTTCTGGAACTCCGGATAGAGATCGCGGAACTGCTGGCCCTCCGCGGTGCAGCCCGGAGTGTTGTCCTTCGGATAGAAGTAGAGCACGAGCGGAGCGCCTTTGGCGCGGGAGAGGCGGAACATCTTGCCGCCGGTTGCGGGGAGCTCGAAGTCGGGGGCGGGCGAGTCTACCATTCGGCGGACGTGCTGCTGTTGCGATTCAACCATTATATAGCGAGAAACTCCTCGCCCTCGGTCGCAACCGGAGCGCCGGTCCCCTGGTTCGACTGCAGGGCAACGTTGCGCCGTGGCAGGTGGGCGAGATCGAGTCCGGCCGCGTACTCGCGCAGCGAAACCACGCGGTACCCGAGAGCGTGCCAACCCGCGAGCAATGCGCTCAGCGCGGGCGCGAACACCGTTCCCTCGACCTCCGCGCGCAGCGCGTAGACGTGGCCGGTCGGGCCCGGGTCGCGGCTCGCCTCGAGCAGGCGCCGCACCGCCTCATCGGGCGTGTTGCCTTCGGCGAGCAGCTCGTCCAGCGTGGGCAGCGTCGTCGGCAGCTGCGGGCAGGCGACGAGCTCGCCACGGACGACCGGAATGAACGGGCCGGTGCCGCGCGTGTCCGAGCCATGCCGGAAGCCGAGCCGTTGCGCGTAACGGAACGCGTAGCGGTTCATCCGCCATCCCGGCGCGCCGTGCGTCAACGCGGCGGTGCCGAAGATTTCCTGGTAGCGCTCGCGGGCACGCTGCATGGCGGCCGCCGTCCACGCCTCGCCGGCGGTGCCGATGCGCTTAAGCCAGTCGACGCGGTCGTAGGCGAGGATGCCGGCCTCATGCCCCTCCGCTTCTACCGAGCGCATCGCGGCGGCGGCGCGCGCGCCGATGTCGGCGCCAGGCAGCAGCGTGCCCGAGACGAGCGCGGCGGGTCCGTAGCATCTCAGCCGCTTCACGCGCGGCAGACTGTCGAGCGCGCGCCCGGTGTGGTCAGGGCCGAGGCTGAAGAGAAACGTTCCCCCCGCGTGCGCATCCTTGAGTGCGGCGGCGAGCCGCGGCACAGCTTTGCGCGTGCCGCGCAGAGTGGCGACTTCGATGCGCAGGCCGAGGTTCACGAAGATGTTTCGGTTTCCAGGCAGCGGCGGGCGAGGGCCGCAAACGCCGCCTCGTCCGCGCTGCCCAGCGCGAGCTTCAGCGCGCGCGGGAGGGCCGTGTAATGCTTGCCGGTGGAGCGGATGTAGGCCGGATCGTAATGCCGCACCAGCAGCTCGACGATGAGCTTGTCCCAACGCCGCGCAGCCGCGAGCTCCTTCCACTTCCCGATGATCGCGTGTCCGTGCAGGGGCAGCAGGAGATCGAGGCGCCGGGCCAGCGCCTCGGTCCGCTCGAGAAAGTGCGCGTACTCGCGCCTGAGGAGCTCGACCCGCGCCGCGTCCGGCGCTTCCAGCAGGATGCAATCGGCCGCCCACATGGCCTGGATCAGCGCTTCGGGCACGCGCAGCACGCCGATCCTGCGGCTCTCGGCCTCGACGTGAACAGGTCGCTTGCGGTCGAACCCGCGCAGCGCCGCCCACACCAGGCTTTCGAACATCTTCTGCGTCGGCTGCAGGGCGCCCGGCAGCTCCCCGAGCACCGATCCGCGGTGCGCGGCAAGCGCCTCCAGGTCGAG
>JAHZNX010000055.1 GCA_020028375.1 Betaproteobacteria bacterium
AGGATCGCGCCAAACCCCGCCCAACGCCACCTGGGCCGACGCCGAAGGGCTCGCCCCGGTGGCGGGTGACGAGATACGGGTGACGGTCGGGCCGAAGGATGAGGTATGACCCCCGCAGTGCGGGAGTTTAGACCAGGTCATAATTCATCATTCTGCATTCATCATTAGGGCTTTCGCCCCGCTTCCGCCTTCATCCCTCCCTGATTGGGTCCGCCCCATTTTTATGCGCTTCATCGCCCACCTCGACATGGACGCGTTCTACGCGTCGGTTGAGCTGCTGCGCTACCCGGAGCTGCGCGGCAAGCCGGTGGTGATCGGCGGCCGGCGGCGCGCCGCGGTGGAGGGAAACGCGTTCCCGGCGTTGCGCGCCTATACCGGGCGCGGGGTGATCACCACCGCCACCTACGAAGCGCGGGCGTTCGGCCTGCATTCGGGCATGGGGCTCATGAAGGCGGCGAAGCTCGCGCCGGACGCGCTGCTGCTGCCGGCGGACTTCGACGAGTACCGGCGCTGCTCGCGCCTGTTCAAGGACGCGGTGCGCGCGCTCGCGCCCGAGGTCGAGGACCGCGGCATCGACGAGATCTACATGGACATCACTGGCCTCGTCGAGGAAAGCGCAGCCGAGGGCGCGCCGGATCCCTGGGTGCGCGCGCGGGTGGCCGCGAGGGACATCCAGCGCGCGGTGCGCGAGGCGACCGGGCTCACGTGCTCCATCGGCGTCACGCCGAACAAGCTGCTGTCCAAAATCGCTTCCGAGCTGGAGAAGCCCGGCGGGCTGACGGTGCTGCGCGAGGAAGACATCCCAGCGCGCATCTGGCCGCTAGCGGTGCGCAAGATCAACGGCATCGGGCCCAAGGCCGGCGCGCGGCTCGAGGCGATCGGCATCCGCACCATCGGCGAGCTCGCGCAGGCCGACCCGGCGCTGCTCGTCGCGCATTTCGGCAGGAGCTATGGCGCCTGGATGCACGAGGCCGCGCACGGGCGAGACGGGCGCGCGGTGGTCACGGTGAGCGAGCCGAAATCCATCAGCCGCGAGACGACGTTCGAGGACGATCTCCACCCGGTGCGCGACCGCGAGCAGCTCTCGCGCATCTTCACCAGCCTGTGCGTGAGGCTCGCCGACGATCTCAAGCGCAAGGGCTACGTCGGCAGGACGATCGGCCTGAAGCTGCGTTACGACAACTTCAAGACCGTCACCCGCGACCGCACGCTCGACGAGCCGACCGGCGACTCCGGCGCGATCCGCCGCGCGGCGGGCGAGTGCCTGAAGCGCGTGCCGCTCGACCGGCGCATTCGCCTCCTCGGCGTGCGGGTGGGCGCGTTGAGCAGGCCGGGCGCCACTCTGTTTTAGTGACGAGATACAGGTGCCGGGCGACCCGAATATGCAGCACAGGCGTAGAATTACAGATGAGTCACCCTTACCGGAGGCTGTCATGAAGTTCACGCGCATTACCGTGAACGCGAAGCAGATGAATGGTGTGCCTTGTATCCGCGGCTTGCGGATACCCGTGGCCACTGTTGTGGGGATGGTGGCGGAGGGAATGACTGAGACCGAGATTCTGAAGGCCTATCCCGACCTCGAAGCCGCGGATATTCACGAAGCCCTTCAGTACGCCGCCGAGGCGGTCCGAGAGCGCGAGCTGCCGCTGGCAGCGCCGTGAAGTTTCTCGTTGACAACGCCTTGTCGCCTATCGTGGCGGAGGGGTTGCGACGGAACGGACATGACGCGGCCCATGTCCGGGACTACGGGTTGCAGGCTGCCGACGACGAGGCGATCTTTTCCCGCGCTATTCAGGAAGACAGGATCGTCGTGTCGGCAGACACCGACTTCGGCGCTCTGCTGGCTCTGAGAAGGCAACGCAAACCCTCCGTAATTCTCTTCAGGCGCGGCGCCGACCGGCGTCCGGAAAGACAACTCGCATTGTTAATGGCGAATCTGCCTGCCGTAGAGAAGCTCTTACAGCAAGGGGCGATTGCCGTGTTTGAAGAATCGAGGGTTCGAGTACGTTCGCTGCCAATCGGGGAAGTCTAGGCGGCATAGACTCAGTATGTAAACCGGGTAAACCGGGGACAGACCACGCTTTCCGGTCAGTGAACCCTCACGCCTGAAGCATTAGCAGTTGCCGCACGGAACAGCTCGATCGTCAGCTCGCGGGGATAGAGGTATTTCGTCGTCGAGTAGATGTTCTCGCCGAGGAAGTCCTCGATGTCGGCGAGTGACGAATGCTCCGGCCGCTCGAGCTCGTACGACAACGCGAACGTTGCTTCGCGCAGGCATCCCAGGACGCTGCGGCTGGCGGTAGGACCGAAAGCCAGCTCCGACATTGCGTGCGATTCAGCCTCGATTGCGGCGGGCGGCACTCCGAGCCGCCGAAGTTGCGCGATCACCGTGTCGCGAAACCTCGCGCCGAGCGACTTGCTCTCACGCGCGGGCACGAGCACCACCAGCAAGGTCCGCTCGTTCATGCACACGATGAGCTGATGCGGCCGTGTGTGCAGGATGCTTGCGTACCAGTCTCCTAGTACGGTTGTCGGCGGCGAGGTTCCGGCGGTCGCCGGAACGCCCAGCCGCCGCAGGAGCTTCTGCGTGCATCGGAGCGTGACCATCAGCCAGGAACGGGCAGACCCCGGAAACGATTCAACGCATTATGCGCCGGGACACTCAATCAGGCCGGGAGGGGACGTGCGTGAACAATTTCGCGACGGCCGACGGGCCTAAGCTCGCTGGGAGCGAGCGTCACCACGGCGATGGTTTCGCCGTCCAGGGCCACGAATTCCACCTCGAATCCTTTGCCGCCTCCGTGTACGTGCACGATCGTGCCGACATCGCCCGCCTTGAGACGGTGCGCCGGCAGATCCACGGCCAGTACGACGCTGTCGAGTTCCTTCATCATGTTTTCAGCTCCGGAAGCGGGTAAGCCGTTACAAAGTTCGGGATATCGCCACCCAGATCGATGAACCATATTACCCGTACGTCAGACTCGACTTTCTTCGGAAGTATCGCGCCAACCCCAGGCCACCACAAACGGGCAAGCCCATTTTGTGAGGGATGAGGAGCTAAGACAGTAGGAGTCGACCCGCGTGTCACGTTCCGCGACCCGCGCCGCTCCCGCTGAAGTGACTACGCCAGCAGCAGTTTGAAGCGCCGGCCGGAAGGCGTCCGATAGGCCTCAAAATCCCGCCGGTCGATCGTGAAAATCTCCGTGATCCCGGTCTTTTCAGCGATGAGCACCAGCGTCGCGTCGGCGAAATCCATGCGGGCGTAACGCGCGAGCAGGTCGTCGAGGCCGGGCACGTCGTCAACGGACAAGCTTTCAAGCCGTAACGCACCGCGCCGGATGAACGTGAGCAGGGCACGCTTAGCCGCCTGACCGAGGAAGTGGCAGGCTTCCGTGATGACAGGCCACGTGGTCACCAGCACCGCCGGGCTGGATTCCAGGACGGCTTTGGCGGCTTCGTGGTGCTGATCGCGGGCGTGGAACAGCGCGACGAGCGGCCCCGTGTCAACGATGATGCTTCGCACGGAGCTTTCCGCGGATCAGCGTCTTGACGCGCCCGGACACGTTGCCTTTCCCCGCCGGCGATCGGTCGGCACCGAACAAGTCCTTGCCCAGTTCCCACGCGGACGGCGCATCCCGCTTGCGTTGCCGCCGGACGATGTAGTCCGCCACGCTCTGGCGGATGACGGTGCTCGTCGTCTCCCCGGTTTCGGCGCAATAGCGGTCGAGCGCTTTCTCCAATTCGGTTCCCAATCGGAGCGATTTGGGCATGGCCAACCTCGAGTGATACAAAACGCTTGAAGTGTATCACACCCAGCCAAACAAATGGGCAACGCGTAAGATCCCGCGCCTACTTCAAAACCTTGCTCGCTTCCGCCGCCTTAATTAGCGCCTCCGCGTCCCTCTGCAGCAGGAAGCCCTGCGCCATCGCATTCGCCGCTGCTTTGCGCACCGCCGCCACGTAACCCGCGTGGTCGCCGTAGCGCTCTTCCAGCGACGGGCGGGGGTCGTTGGCGGCTTCGCGCTCGGCCCGGGTCTTCGCGAAGGGGATCATGCCGCCCGCGTAGTTGCAGAGCTTGCCCTGGTGGAAGGGGCGCGCGCCGCCGGCCGTGATGTTCCAGCCGAGGTAGGTGCCGAGCGGCGCGTCGAGCAGCACCACCGGCACGCCGCCGACTTCGTTGCCGTCGGCGTTCACCTTCGGCGCCAGCATGTTCAGCGCTTGCCGGATCTTCGGCGGCGCGTTGGCGGGCACGCCCGACGCGTCGTTGGGGTCGAA
Organism: Betaproteobacteria bacterium; assembly: GCA_020028375.1. Taxonomy (GTDB): domain Bacteria; phylum Pseudomonadota; class Gammaproteobacteria; order Burkholderiales; family SG8-41; genus SG8-41. Next base: position 4,276 of record JAHZNX010000055.1, read on the forward strand.
CCGCGGGCCCCAGTCGTAGTCGAGCAGCGGGTTGATGAAATCCGGTTCCGGCGCGGTGGGCCGCAAACCCGGAATCGTCGGAAAGCCCATTGCCGCCTTGTGGGGCGCGACGAGCTCGCCCGCCCGCATCGTCGGGTAGCGGCTCGGCGGCGGCGGCGTGCCGCGCATGACCCAGCTTCTGAAATGCACGCGGATCGCGTTCAGCGTTTCGGTGTGCGGCAGCGGATTCGCGGGCAGCACGCCGGCGCCCCAGTTGTTGCCGGGGCAGTCGACGGGCTTCGCGGCCTTGTGGGTCTCGGCGAGGCTGGTGTTGAAGCCGCCGCTCCCGCCGCCGTGCGGGCTGCTCGCGATGTAGTAGCGGCGCACGTTGTCGGGGAGCGCGATGTCCTCTTTCGGGTCGGTGCCCACCCATTCGGGTCCAAGCTTCAGCGCCCAGATTTCGGCCGCGCCGAAATGCTCGATGATCTTCGGGCAGGTCTTCGTGGCCGTGCAGCGGTCCTGGATGCTGCGCGTGGGCAGATTCCGCGCCTTGTCGGGATACGGGCCCCACCATTGCGGGCCTTCGCTCCCGGCCTGGTACAGCTCGAGCACACCGTCAGGCTGCGCCCACCGGAAATTGAGCGCGATGCGCCGCCCGGCGATGATCGGCCACAGGCCGTCGTGCACCGGGCGCTTCGCTTCGTCCTGGTTGAAGCCCAGGTGCAGCCAGCCGCGCAGGTAGTTGCCTGATTGCGAGCGCCCGCGCGCGATGCTGTGGGTGATGCGCCCGGAGATCGGGTTCGGCGTGCCGAAGTCGTCCTGCACGGCGTATTTGAAGAACGATCCCACATCGCGCCACGCGGCGAAGCCGATGCCGAGCGGGTACGGGTCTTTCGCGGTGTACACCACCTGGTAGAGCTTCGCCGCGTCGAAGCCGCCCTTGAGGCAAATTTGCACCGGCAGCTTCACCAGCGGCACGGGTTCCTCGAAGGTGCCGCCGCCGCAGAACTTCCAGTCTTCGGGCGCGATCTTCCTCTCGCCGGTGACCTTGCCGCCGATGGTTTCGTGCTCGCGCGAAATGAGCGCGGCCAGCGCGGTGTCGAGGCTCGCCGGCAGGTACGGCACCGGGTTGGTCTGGACGATCAGCGGCTGCGCACCGGCGCCGGAGCGGTTCACGATGCGCGCGAACACCGGGCCGGTGATCGGCGAGCCGTCGGGGTTCTTCGCGACCGGCAGCTGCAGCCAGTGATTGCCGCCCGCCGCCATGGTCGGGCGCACCGCGGTGCCGAGCGCGGCGCTCATGCTGGCGTTGTCGCCCTGCCAGGCGCTGGCGAGCCCGATGTCGCCGAACTCGCGCTCGCGCGCGTCGATCAGCACCGGGCGGCCGCGGTTGGGCACATCGTGCCACATGAGGCCGCTCGCCTTGCCGATGTCGACGGGCCGGGTGATGACGAAAGTCGCCACGTAGCGCACCTTGCCGTCCGCGTCCCGGGCGAGCGCGATGTCCTGGATCAGGCCGATCAGCGGGTCAGCGGGGTCGAGCTCGCCCCAGGCGCGGCCGGCAATCTGCTCGTACTCGCCGGCCTCGCCGTAGCTCGCGCAGGCGCCGCCCTTGCAGAAGGCGGGCGACACGGTTTCGTCGATGACGATTTTCGTGATGCGGGCTTGCGCGGGCGCGGTGGCCAGCAGCGTGGCGGCAAACGCGCAGGCAAGCGTGCGCACGAGCCGCATGTTCGGATGGCAGGACGTCATGAAACGCTCCCCCTGAAAATGCGGTGCTGAGCTGCCGCGGTGCTTTTTTGCGGACTTTACCCCATCTTGATGAAGCGTGACACTCGTCCCCCACATGGAAGTATTCGGCATCCTCCTGCTCGCTGGAGTCGCCTGGCTCTGGCTCGACAGCCTCAAGGCGCGCGAAGCCGCGATCCGCGCCGCGCGCGAGGTCTGCGCGGCGGAGGGACTGCTGCTGCTCGACGACACGGTGGCGATCTCCGGGCTGAAGCCGGCGCGCGATGAAGAAGGGCGCCTCAAGCTGCAGCGCGCTTACGATTTCGAATACAGCGACACTGGGAATAACCGCCTCAAGGGCAGCCTCGTCCTGCGGGGCCGCCGGCTGGTGGTAATAAATGTGGGAATGCGTATTGCGCCGGCCGTGAGGACGCTGCACTAGCAGCGGTCGAGCCGCGACCCGCGCGTCAGCTATTCGGGCTGTATGCCCGCACGTTGTATGACCTTGGCCCAGCGCTCGACGTCGGTGGCGAGCAGCTGTGCAAACTCTTCAGGCGTGGTGCGCTGCGGATCGACACCCTGGCTCGCGAGCCGATCGCGGACGTCGGGCAGCCCGAGTACCGCGACGATCGCCAAAGCCAAAGCGCCGATGTTGAATTTCAGGGATCCTCCTTTCAGAATTACAGCCCTAGAATGCGGCCGATCTCGGCCACGTAACGGCTGACCTGGATCCCTTCGGCGACGGTGGCGTCGAGCGCGTCATCGAAACGCTCGCGTATATCGTGCAGGGCGTCCCGGACCCAATGGTGCCTGCGCACCGGCGACCGGAGCACGTTCTTGAGCGTGTCCACCTCGTCCCGCAGGCGCTGTAGGTCCTTCGATGGGCCCTGGACGCTGTTCAGGTCCCGCTCCAGGGCTTCGATCAATCTGGCGACTTCGTCGAGGTCGATCTGCCGGGAATCCTGGTCTTTCGCTTGCCTGGGGGCCACGTCGGTATCTCCGGAGGAATGGCAGCCCGCCGCGGACTCGAACCGCGAACCTTCCGCTTCAGAGGCGGACGCTCTACCAATTGCGCTAGCGGGCAGCAGAAGGTTTGGACTGCATCATTAGCCAAATCTACTCCCCGGTTTCCCGGGAAAGCTGCTGGAACTCCTGGTCGGCTTTGGCTGCAAAAATAAAATCGCTCTCGGTCAGGCCGTCGATCTTGTGCGTCCAGACGGTCAGGATGACTTTTCCCCAGGCGAGGTATATGTCGGGATGGTGGCCCTCTCGCTCCGCCAGCGCTCCGACCCTGTTGGTAAACGCAAGAGCCTGCCGGAAGTCCGGAAAGTCATATTTCTTGTTGAGATGATGCTCATTGATGCTGCTCCAATGATTCCCCAACTTTTCCCGTAACAGGGCCAGATCGCGGCCGTGCAAAGGGGGCACATTTCCAGTGCAGGGTATGCATTTCCCGTTCGCCAAATCGCTCATGGATGCCTCCTTGCTCCTGGTGAGGAGCGGGTGATCCTGGCCAGGCTAGCCAGTCGTGGAAAGTATCGCGCCAAACCCCGCCAGCGACAAATGGGCAAGACCATTTACGAAGGCAGAAGGCAGAAGGAGGAAGGCAGACCCTCGCCCCAAGGCGGAAGTCGGAAGGATGACCTCAAACCCCGTGATGAGTGACTGGTGAGTTGGCAGTTGGCAGCCGTCAATGGGCAGTCACTGCAAAGTGCCCACTGCAAACTGCAAACTTCGGGGGTCGACTCACGATTCACGCTTCATCAGCTTCGAGGTATTCATGCAGGCTGATGATCCGCACGCCGTGGAACTCCCGCAGTTCGAGCAGCGCCTGATCTCCGGTAACGATCGCGTCCACGTGGCCGGCGAGGGCGCATTCAAGCACGCGATTATCGGGTTCGTCTTTCACGACGCGTAGCTTTTGCCGGGGCCTCACAGCGACTCCAAGCTCGGAAAGGAGCAGCGCAACGCGGGAAAGCTCTTCCTTGTCCCGCGAGAACTTGCGCGCAAGGACGCCGAGCAGTTCGTCGAGGATTGGTTTGGAGAAGAAGAGCTGGTCCCGCTCTTCAACGACTTGGAGAAGGGCCGCTTCCCCCCGGCCGCCCGGAAATACCAGCGCCGATACCAGCACGTTGGTATCGAAGACGACCTTCACGCGCCCAGGTAGCGCTCGAGGTCCTGCTCGGTGAGGATGCCTTTGTCGCGCGCCTTGCGGCTCCAGAACCCCTGGACGCCGCGCAGCTCCTGCAGCCGCCGCTCGACGCGCGCCTGCCGCAGCGCGTCCTGAACCACCGCGCTCAACGTCTTGCCCTCCGCGCGTGCCAAGGCCTCCGCTTCGCGCGCAAGCGCGGCGGGCAGCGAAATGGTTTTCTTGACGACGTTACCCATGGGGTGGTGGGAGGTTCCGCGGTATGAATTAATCATACCGCATTCGGGACGGGCTGATCAAGCTAATAAGTCGGTTCAGACTCGACTTTCCTCGAAGTGTCGCGCCAAACCCCGACGACGACAAATGGGCAAGCCCATTTGTCAGGGCAAGCAATCAGTAACCTGGTCCGCCGCTTAGTCTCGTTACCCTATGGACGCATCACCTGCGGCTGCGGGCTGCTACTCCAGAGGCTTGAGATCGGCAAGCAGAGTAGGGATCAGCTCGGTGACGGTCGGGTGTATGTGCACCGCTTGTTGGATCACGGTATAGGGAGCGCGCGCATACATCACGTCGAGAATCGAGTGAATCGCCTCATCGGCTTCGATGCCGAGGAGCGCCGCGCCGAGTATCAACTTGCTCTCCGCGTCCACCAGGATCCTCATGAATCCCTGGGTTTCACCGCGCTCTCTCGCTCGACCGACCCGACTCATCATCATCGTGCCCGCCAGCGCCTTGCGGCCCGAGGCCCTCACTTCCCGCTCCGTCATGCCGGCCCGGCCCAGCGGCGGGTCGATGTAGAGGGCGTACGCGGGGATGCGATCGGTCACCCGGCGACGGCCGCCATCGAGCAGGTTGGCGGCGACGATTTCGTAATCGTTGTACGAGGTGTGGGTGAAGGCCCCCCGGCCATTGGCGTCCCCGAGCGCCCAGATTCCAGGCACGTTGGTGCGCAGCTCGTCATCCACCAGGATGTAGCCGCGCGCATCGGTCGTAACGCCGGCTTTTTCGAGCCCGAGGTCGTTGGTGTTGGGCACGCGGCCCACGGCCAGCAGCAAATGCGAGCCGGTGACCTGGGGCGGTCCGCCTTCGCAGCTCACGCCCGCCGCGACGCCATTTCCGCGCTTCGCCACCGTGATGCACTTCGCGTTGAGCCTGATCTCGATACCTTCGCCTTCCAGGATCTTCTGAATTGCCGCCGAAATTTCCTCGTCTTCGCGGGCGATCAGCCGCGGTCCCATCTCCACGACCGTGATCCGGCTGCCGAAGCGACGATACATCTGAGCGAATTCCAATCCGATATAGCTGCCGCCGATGATGACCAGATGCTCGGGCACGAAATCGATCTCCATCATGCTGGAATTGGTCAGGTAGCCGACTTCGGTGATGCCGGGCATGTCGGGCACGGACGCCCGCCCGCCGACGTTCAGGAAGATCTCCGCCGCCTCCAGCAGTCTCTCGTTAACGCGGATGGTGCGGGGGCCTTCGAGACGCGCGTGACCTTCGAGCACCGTGAGGTTGGGCGTATTCCTGAGCCACTTGGTCACGCCTTCGTTGGATTGCCGCACAACGGAGTCCTTGCGCGCTTTCACGCGCATCATGTCCACGGTAACGTTCCCGTCGATCGCGACCCCGAAATCGGCGCCGTGGCGAGCCACATGCGCCGCGCGGGCACTCGCGATCAGGGTCTTGGTCGGGACGCAGCCGACGTTGACGCAGGTTCCGCC
>JAHZNX010000286.1 GCA_020028375.1 Betaproteobacteria bacterium
CGCTTTCGCGTGCGTGCTCGCGCTGATCGATTGGTACGCGGAATGGCCGCAGGCGCTCGTCATAGCGCTGTGGGCGATTCTCGTCGTGGGCACGCTCGTCTTCGGTCCGACTCCGATCCGCTCTGCGTTCGTGAGCCGGCCGCTGCTCGGGCTGTTCCGCAGAATCCTTCCGCAGGTGTCGCAGACCGAGCAGGAAGCGCTCGAGGCCGGCACGGTCTGGTGGGACGGCGAGCTCTTCAGCGGCCGGCCGGACTGGGGGACGCTCCTCGGCTACCCGAAGCCGGCGCTGACGGCGGAAGAGCGCGCCTTCATCGACGGACCGGTGGAGGAGCTGTGCGCGATGGTGCACGACTGGGAGGTCTCGCACGAGCTCCACGATCTCCCGCCCCACGCCTGGCAGTTCATCCGCGACAGGGGCTTCATCGGCATGATCATCCCGAAGGAGTACGGCGGGCTCGGTTTTTCCGCGCTCGCGCACTCCGAGGTGATCATGAAGCTCACCACGCGCAGCAGCACGGCCGCGATCACGGTGATGGTGCCGAACTCGCTCGGCCCCGCGGAGCTGCTGCTCCACTACGGCACGCAGGCGCAGAAGACCCATTACCTGCCGCGGCTCGCCAAGGGCCTCGACATTCCCTGCTTCGCGCTTACCAGTCCCGAGGCCGGGTCGGACGCCGGTGCGATACCGGACTTCGGCATCGTGTGCCGCGGCGAGTGGCAAGGGAAGCAAGACGTGCTGGGCATGCGCCTGACCTGGGAGAAGCGCTACATCACGCTCGCGCCGGTTGCGACGGTGCTCGGGCTCGCGTTCCGGCTCTACGACCCGGACCACATCCTCGGCAACAAGGATGATCTCGGCATCACGCTCGCGCTCATCCCGACGCAAACCCCGGGCGTCCACATCGGGCGCCGGCATTTCCCGCTCAACGCCGTGTTCATGAACGGCCCGACGTGGGGCAAGGACGTGTTCGTTCCCCTGGATTTCGTCATCGGCGGCGCCGAGTACGTCGGCCAGGGCTGGAAGATGCTGATGAACTGCCTCGCCGCCGGACGTTCCATCTCGCTGCCCGCCAACGCCTGCGGCATCGCCAAGGGCTGCGCGCTCACCACCGGCGCCTACGGGCGCGTGCGCCAGCAGTTTCGCCTCTCGATCGGGCGCTTCGAAGGGGTGGAGGAGGCGCTCGCGCGGATCGGCGGCAATACCTACATCATGAATGCGGCGCGCGTGATGACGGCCGGCGCGGTGGACCTGGGCGAGAAGCCCTCCGTCGTGTCGGCGATCGTCAAGTACCACCTCACCGAGCGCGGCCGCCAGGTCATCAACGACGCGATGGACGTGCACGGCGGCAAGGGCATCTGCCTGGGGCCCAGCAACTATCTCGCGCGCGCCTACCAGCAGACGCCGATCGCGATCACGGTGGAGGGTGCGAATATCCTCACGCGCTCGATGATCATCTTCGGCCAGGGCGCGATCCGCGGGCATCCGTTCGTGCTGAAGGAGATCCAGGCGACGCGCGAGGGCGATCGGGAAAAGGCGGTGCGCGCTTTCGACGCGGCGTTCTTCGGGCACGTCGCGTTCGTCGTGTCGAACGCGGCGCGCGCGTTCTGGATGGGACTGACCGGCGCGCGGTTCGCCACCGTGCCGGGCGACCGGCACGCGAAGCGCTACTACCAGCACCTGACGCGCCTCTCGGCTGCGTTCGCCTGGACCGCGGACGTTTCCATGTTCCTGCTCGGCGGCTCGCTCAAGCGCCGCGAGCGGCTGTCGGCGCGGCTCGGCGACATCCTGTCCAATCTCTACCTTGCTTCCGCCGCGCTCAAGCGCTACGAGGATGACGGGCGTCCGGCCGAGGATCTTCCGCTTCTGCACTGGTCGGTGCGGGACGCCCTGGCGCGCACGGAAGACGCGTTCTACGGGCTGTTCGCCAACCTGCCCAATCGATTTGTGGCCGGGGTAATGCTGCGCGCCGTCATCTTTCCGTTCGCCTTTCCCCTGGGCCGGGAATTCTCGCCCCCGCGCGACCGACTCGGAAGCCAGGTGGTGGGGCTGCTGCTGGTGCCCGGCCCGGCGCGCGAGCGGCTGACCGCCGGGGTCTATATTCCGCGGGACCCGGACGAGCCGGTTGCCGTGCTGGAGGCCGCGCTGCGCGCGGTGATCGCTGCGGAACCTATCGGCGCCAAGATCCGGCAGGCGCGCGAGCGCGGCGTGATCGCGAGCGGCTTCGCCGACCCGATGGTGGACGAAGCGCGCGCCAAGGGCGTGATCACGCAGGCGGAAAAGGAGGCGATGGAGCGGGCCAGAGAGCTGCGGCGCCGGGTCATCATGGTGGACGATTTCCCGAAGGACTTGGGCAAGACGGAGATCCACCAGACCACCCGGCCGGTCACGTTCGAGGCTCTGCGCGGCAGGACCTCGTGGCCAGAACTGGAGAAGCGGGACCACGATCCCAGTCCAGCGCCATGAGCAACGGCGTCCTCTACTCCGTGGCGGACGGCGTGGCAACGATCACGTTGAACCGCCCGCAGGTGTTGAACGCGCTCGATGCGCAGATGATCGTGCAGTTGCGCGCCGCGTGCGAGCGCGCCGAGCACGACGCGGCGGCGCGCGCAGTAGTGCTGCGCGGGGCGGGACCCGCGTTCCTCGCGGGCGGCGACGTCGCCTATTTCCGCGCCAATCTCGCGCGCATGCCGGCGCTCGTGCGGGAGGGCGGGACGGAGCTCAATCGCGCGGTTCTCGCGTTGCGGCGCGCGCCCAAGCCGGTCCTTGCGAGCGTTCACGGGGCGGTGGCGGGCGCGGGGGTGAGCCTCATGGCGGCGGCCGATCTCGCGATCGCGGCGGAAGGAACGAAGTTCACGGTCGCCTACGGCAAGATCGGCACGAGCCCGGACGGGGGCGCGACCCATTTCCTGCCGCGGCTCGTGGGCGCGCGCAGGGCGCTCGAGCTCATGCTGCTGTCGGACGCGTGCGACGCGCAGGCGGCGCTCAAGCTGGGACTCGTCAATTGGGTGATCAGCGCCGAGCAGCTCGGATCCGAGACCGAAGCCATCGCCCGCCGGCTGGCGCTCGGTGCGACGCAGGCGTTCGGCGAGATCAAGCGCCTCGTCAACGAAAGCCCCGACCAGACGCTTGCGGCGCAGCTCGAGGCCGAGGTGGAGGCGTTCGCGCGCTGCGCGGGGACGCGCGATTTCGCCGAAGGCGTAACGGCTTTCGTCGAAAAGCGCAAGCCGGTTTTTAGAGGCGAGTGAAGGGGGAAGGGGGAAGGGAGAAGGGGGAAAGGCAAGTGTCATTGCGTGGGAAGACGATATTCATCACCGGCGCGACGCGCGGCATCGGGCGTGAGATCGCGCTGCGCTG
>JAHZNX010000056.1 GCA_020028375.1 Betaproteobacteria bacterium
CGCCTCGCCCGCGCCGGTCTCGACGACTTCTATCGCGGCAGGCTTGCGCAGGCGATCGCGCGCGACCTCGCCGCTGCCGGGAGCCCGCTTGCGCCGGGCGACTTCGCGCGCCATCGCGCGAAGCTTGTGACCCCGCTCGCGCTCGCGCATTCGCTCGGCACGGTGTATAACCTGCCGCCGCCGACGCAGGGCGTAGCCTCGCTCATGATCCTCGGCATACTCGACGCGCTCGAGACCGGAGGCGCCGGACCGATGAGCGCCGATTACGTTCATCTCGCGGTGGAGGCGACCAAGCGCGCGTTCGCAGTGCGCGACCACTGCGTCACCGACCCGGCTTACATGACGCTCGACGCGCAGGGATTGCTCGCGCCGGGAAGAATCCGCGAGCTGGCGGCCGATATCGACCGCGGCCGGGCCGCGCGGTGGGGCGGAGGGAAGGGGCCGGCCGGCACGGTATGGATCGGCGTCGCCGACGGCGCGGGTCGCGTGGTCGGCATGATCCAGAGCCTCTATCACGAGTTCGGAGCCGCCGTGGTGCTGGAGGAGACCGGCATCACCTGGCAGAACCGCGGCTGCAGCTTCGCGCTCGATCCGGCGGCGCTGAACGGCCTCAAGCCGGGGCGAAAACCGTTCCACACGCTCAATTCCGCGCTGGCGATTCTGCGCGACGGCCGCACGCTCGCCTACGGCACGATGGGCGGGGACGGACAGCCGCAGACGCAGGCGGCGGTCTTCACGCGCATCGCGGCGTTCGGCATGGACCCGCAGCAGGCGGTCGCCGCCCCGCGCTGGCTGCTGGGGCGGACCTGGGGCCAGGCGAGCGACTCGCTCAAGCTCGAATCGCGATTTTCCACCGGGGTCGTCGCCGATCTCGCCCGGCGCGGCCACGTGATGGAAGTGCTCGGCGAGTACGACGAAGCCATGGGGCACGCCGGCGCGATCGTGCGCAACGCGTACGGCGTGCTGGAGGGCGGCGCGGATCCGCGCTCGGACGGCGCGGTCGCGGCCTACTAGGCGGCGCTCAGGCTGACGCGGACTTCGCGGCGGTCTTGCCGCGCGCGTACTTCTGGCGGAACTTCTCGACGCGCCCCGCGGTGTCCACGAGCTTCTGCTTGCCGGTGTAGAAGGGATGGCACTGCGAGCACACTTCGACGTGGAGATCACGGCCCATGGTCGAGCGCGTGTCCCACGTGTTCCCGCAGCTGCAGGTGACGGTGATGGTGCGGTATTCGGGGTGGATCTTCGGTTTCATACGGCTCCGCCGCTGGTTTCCGAGAAAGGCGCGCATTATCCACAATCCGGCGGCGGCTGGCAAGGCCTCACGGAGTCGTCAGGAGCACCGAGCGCAGAACCGCGGCGCGCCCCTGCGCCTCGCTGACGAGCTCGAAGGCCGAATTCGTCACCGATATGTGCGACACCCGTTGCTGCACGAAATAGATCCTGCCTTGCCCAACTTCCACGGTGATCGTGCCGCTATCCTGTCCATACCCTACGATGGTATGCCTGCCCGCCGGCACTACCCAGCGGTAGTAGGTTCCGGGGTACGTCGTCAGCAGTAGTTTCTTTCCGATATAGATCGGCGCCTGAACGTTGCTGAAGTCCAGCGAGTCCCGCACCACGTAGATCACGGCCTCGCCCGGCACCGTCTCGAACTTCTTGGCCTGAATGTCCTGCGGCGAGGGCGGCAGTTGCGTGCAGCCGGCCAGCCCTAGCGCGATCAGGATCAGTAGTCGTCGGCGCATGGCATCCCTCCCATCCCAGGTGAACGCTGTGCCGGCTCGTGCTATTCCGCCTGCAAGGCGGCGTCTCTACGCCGGGGCCCCGAAAAACGTATCAGCCACGCCTCATTGAATCGAAGAAATCGGCATTATTCTTCGTCGCCCGGATCTTGTCGAGGAGGAATTCGGTGGCTTCCAGCTCGTCCATCGGGTAGAGGAGTTTCCTAAGCACCCAGATCTTCTGCAGCACGTCCTGCTTGATCAGCAGCTCCTCGCGGCGCGTGCCGGAGCGGTTGACGTTCAACGCCGGGAAGATGCGCTTCTCGTACATGCGCCGGTCGAGATGGATTTCCATGTTGCCGGTGCCCTTGAACTCCTCGTAGATCACGTCGTCCATGCGGCTGCCGGTGTCGATCAGCGCCGTGGCGAGGATGGTGAGAGAACCGCCTTCCTCCATGTTGCGCGCCGCACCGAAAAAGCGCTTGGGCTTCTGCAGCGCGTTCGCGTCCACGCCGCCGGTGAGCACCTTGCCGGAGGCCGGCACAACGGTGTTGTAGGCGCGCGCTAGGCGCGTGATCGAATCGAGCAGGATCACCACGTCCTTCTTGTGCTCGACCAGGCGCTTCGCCTTCTCGATCACCATCTCGGCGACCTGCACGTGGCGCGAGGCCGGCTCGTCGAACTGCTGCATCAGCACCGTCTTTCCAGCTTTGGGCGGGGAGACGATGAGCCCGCGCTGGCCCTTGCCGATCGGAGCGATGATATCGATTATGCGCGCGGTAATATTCTCCTCGGCCTTGATGTCGCGCTCGAGCTTGAGGTGTTCGGTCGGATGGTAGGGGGTAAGGTTCTCGAACAGGATCTTGTGCTTGGAGGCCTCGGGCGGCTCTTCGTTGACCTTGTCCACCTTGACCAGCGCGAAGTAGCGCTCGCCGTCCTTGGGCGTGCGGATCTCGCCCTCGATCGTGTCGCCGGTGCGCAGATTGAAGCGGCGTATCTGGGAGGGCGAGACGTAGATGTCGTCGGTGCCCGCTAGGTAGGAGGTGTCGGGCGAGCGCAGGAAGCCGAAGCCGTCGGGCAGCACTTCGAGCGTGCCGCCGCCGTAGATGCTTTCCCCCTTCTTCGCCTGGTTCTTGAGGAGCGCGAAGACCAGCTCCTGCTTGCGCAAGCGGTTGGCGCCGTCGACCTCGTTCTTGACGGCCATCTCGAGGAGCTCGCCGACGTGGAGATTCTTCAGATCGGATAAATGCATAAACTGCGATCCTTTGTGGGTGGATCCGGGGAAAGCAGGGGAAGGAACGGCATCAGCGCCAGCGACGCCCGTGTCCTGCTGCGGGGTCGGGCGGATGTCGCCCGGGAGCGTGAGGGAAAGGTTAGGAGCTTTAGATATGGCTGTCAATAAAGGCGGTCAATTGTGATTTGGACAGGGCGCCGACCTTGGTCGCCTCCACGGCCCCATTCTTGAAGAGCATCAGAGTGGGGATACCGCGGATGCCGTACTTGGGCGGCGTCGACTGGTTTTCATCGATGTTCAGCTTCGCGACCTTCAGGCGCCCGGAGTACTCCTTCGCCACCTCGGCGAGGATGGGCGCGATCATCTTGCACGGGCCGCACCACTCCGCCCAGTAGTCCACCAGCACCGGGGTCTGCGACTGCAGCACCTCGGGGTCGAACGTCGCGTCGGTCACGTAATGGATGTCTTGACTCATGAAAACATCGCCTTCGGGAATCGGTCGGAATGTGCCACGGAAGGTGTGGCGATGAGACTTGCCCCACTATGCTAGCGAAAAATCCCCACTTTGCATAGGGCCGATCCTGGGCCCCATGCCCGCACGGGGCCGGTTACGTCTGCTAAGATATGCATTCTCCGCGCAATTTCAAGCTTTCCCGGAATCCCGAGGGAATACTATGACTTACGTCGTGATCGAGACCTGCATCAAGTGCAAGTATACCGATTGCGTTGATGTATGCCCGGTGGACTGCTTCCGCGAAGGCCCCAACATGCTCGTCATCGATCCCGACGAGTGCATCGACTGCACCCTGTGCGTGGCGGAATGCCCGGTGGAGGCGATCTTCGCCGAGGACGACGTTCCGGACAAGCAAAAGCACTGGACCAAGGTCAACGCCGAGCTCGCCAAGGCGTGGAAGCCGATTATCGAGAAGAAACCGGCCCCGCCGGACGCGGACGAATGGGCCAAGCTAAAAGAGAAAGCGCATCTCCTCGAGAAATGACTTGGGGGTCGTTGGTCCGCGTCCGGCAATCAGCGATCAGCACATAGCAAAAGCCCGTTTGCCGACCGTAGCTGATGGCTGAAAGCTGACAGCCGAGCGCTCCAGTCATGCGCCCCGACCTCGCGCAGCGGATCGAAGCCGGGTGCGTGGTCGTCACGCCGAACCGGCGGCTGGCCGCCCACCTGAAGCGCGAGTTCGATCTCGCGCAGGCTGCGTCCGGAAAGGCGGCTTGGCCCACCGCCGACTGCGTTTCCCTCAATGCATTTCTCGAACGCACCTGGGCGGAGGTCACGCGCTGCGCCGCGGGCGCGGCGCTGCTTTCCCCCCAGCAGGAAGCCGTGCTGTGGGAGCGGGCCGTGGCCGATTCACCAGAGGGCGCGGCGCTGCTCCATCCCGAGGCGGCAGCGCGCGCGGCGCGCGAGGCGTGGAGAATTCAGTGCGCCCACCATATCGAGCTCGACCGCTACCGCTCCGCCCTCGATGACGACGGCCGCGCCTATCTCCACTGGTCGGACGAGTATCGCAAACTCCTGCGCGCCGGCAACTGGCTCGACACGGCACGCGTGCCGGAGGCGATCATCTTGGCGCAGCAGGCAGGGGCCGGGCTGGTCGCCCGCACCCTCGTACTTTATGGATTCGACCTGATCACGCCGCAGCACCGTGCCGTCTTCGAGGCGTTGGCGGGCGGCGGCTGGCAGGTGGCGGAAATGGCCGCACATCAGCGCGCGGGCAGCGCCCTCCGCGCCGCGTACGACGACCGCGAGGCGGAGCTCGCGGCGGTGGCGTGGCAGGTGAAGAATGCGCTCGCGTCCCGGCCCGATGCGCGCATCGGCGTCGTCGTGCCCGATCTCGCAGCGGCGCGCAGCGACATGCTGCGCATTTTCGACGACGCGCTCGATCCCGCGCGGGTGCTGGGTGCCTTGCGCGAGCGCCCGCGGCCCTACAACGTCTCGCTCGGGCTCCCGTTGTCCGGGCATCCGCTCGTCCACACGGCGCTCCTCATCCTGGAGCTCGCGCGCGGGGAACTCGCGCTCGAGGACGCTGGCTCGCTGCTCCGCAGCCCCTTCCTCGCGGCGGGAGAGCAGGAGCTTGCCTCCCGCGCGCTGCTCGACCGGGACCTCAGAAGCGACGGCCGGCCGGTGGTCGGGTTGCGCCGGCTCGCGCGCCGCGCCCGCGGCGAAAATCCGGGCGATGTCGCTGGCTGTCGCGAACTTGCCGTGCGTCTGGTTGCGTGGGTCAAGCTTGCGGAAGAAGCGCGCAAAGGCAGGCAAGCGCCGTCGCAGTGGAGCACGGTATTCCAGCGGCTGCTCGCGGGCCTCGGCTGGCCGGGGGAGCGCACGCTCGAGTCCGCGGAGTACCAGGCCTTCGTCAAGTGGCGGGAAACCGTGTCCTCGCTTTCCGCGCTTGACCTCGTCGCGGCGCGTCTGGGTTACGACGACGCGCTTGCGCGCCTGAAGCGCATCGCCGCCGAGACCGTTTTTCAACCCGAGACTCCGGACGTGCCGGTGCAAGTGCTTGGCGTGCTCGAGGCGAATGCGCTCGAGTTCGACCGGCTCTTCGTCACCGGCTTGAGCGACGAGGCGTGGCCGCCGCCGCCGCGTCCCAATCCCTATCTCCCGTTGGCGCTGCAGCGCGCGCACGGCGTGGCGCACGCAACGGGCGAGTGGCAGCTCGAGTTCGCGCGCCGGACGATGTCGTTCTGGCTCGGCGCCGCCCGGGAGGTGCGATTGTCCTGGCCGCGGCGCGAGGGCGAGCGCGCGCTCGGCATGAGTCCGCTGCTCACGCCGATCGCGGATGCGCGGGACGCCGTGCAGCATCCGGTATTGTTGCGCGGCGCGATCTTTGCCTCCCGTGCCATCGAGGAGATCGCGGATTTCTCCGCACCCGGGCTGCCGGCGGGTATTGACGTGAAGGGCGGCGCGGAATTCTTCCAGAACCAGGCGGCCTGCCCGTTCCGGGGCTTTGCCGCGCACCGGCTGGGCGCGCAGGCGCTCGATGCGGCGCGCGTGGGCCTCGATCCGCGCGACCGCGGCGGCCTCGTGCACCGCGCCGCGGAATATCTCTGGAAGGAACTGGCAAGCAGCGCACGCCTGGCCGCGATGAGCGACGAAGAACTCAGGGCCGCGGTCGCGCGCGCCGTTGCCGCCGCGGCGGAGACCGTGCGCAGGCGGCGTCCCGACGTCATGACCGATGCTTTCGCCGGGCTGGAGCGCAGCCGCGTGGAGGCGTTGCTCGCGCGCCTGCTCGCGCTGGAAAAAACGCGTGCGCCCTTCACCGTGATGGGCCGCGAGGAGCCGCGCCCGGTCAGCGTCGCGGGCGTGCGGGTCGAGACGCGGCTTGATCGCGTGGACCGGCTGGAGGACGGCAGCCACGTCGTGCTCGACTACAAGACGAGCCGCGAGGTGGACGCCGCGGACTGGCGCGGGGAGCGTCCGGACGAACCGCAGCTGCCGCTCTACGCAGCGAGCGGGCGTGGCGACCTCGCCGCGGTCGCGTTCGCGCAGCTCACCGCGCGGCAGGTGAGGTTCGAGGGGCTGTCACGGACAGCCGGCGTGCTGCCCGGGGTGCCGCAGCTTGCGGAGTCGAAGGAAGCGAGGCACTACCCGGGCTGGGACGGAATGCTGGAGACCTGGCGCGCGGTGCTGGAGGCGCTCGCGCGCGAGTATCTCGCCGGGCACGCCGCAGTCGCGCCGAAAAACTATCCCGATACCTGCAAGCACTGCGATTTTCCGACGCTCTGCCGCGTGCGCGAACTCAGGGACCGCGGGCCGGTCGGGGAGCACGAAACCAGTGAGTGATCCTTCGGTAGACATTAGGCGGCTCCGCGCGCAGGACGCGCAGGCGCGGCGCGAGGCGCTCGACGCCGCGCGCTCCTTCATCGTCCAGGCGCCGGCGGGCTCGGGCAAGACTGAGCTGCTCATCCAGCGCTACCTCGTGCTGCTCGCGCGCGTGGACGCGCCCGAGGAAGTCCTCGCCATCACCTTCACGAAAAAGGCGACGGCGGAGATGCGCGCGCGCGTGCTGGAGGCGCTCGCCCGCGCGGAGGACGACGCCCCACCCGAGAAGCCGCACGAGCGCGTGACCTGGGATCTCGCCCGCGCCGCGCGCGAAAGGGATCGTTCCGCGCGCTGGGGCATCGCCGAGAATCCCAACCGGCTGCGCATCCAGACCATCGACTCGCTGTGCCACTGGCTCACGCGCGAGCTGCCGCTCGCCTCCGGCTTCGGCGCGCAGCCCGAGACGCTGGAGGACGCGGATGCGCTTTACGCCGACGCGGCGGGACGCACGCTTGCCGGGCTCGATTTGAAGGAGCCGTGGGCGCGCCACGTCGCAACCGTGCTCCGGCACCTCGACAACCACGTCGAGCGCGCGCAGAAACTGATCGCCGACATGCTCAAGGTGCGCGACCAGTGGCTGCGGTCGGTGTCCCGCGCGCGCGGAAAGGAACGCGAGGTGCTGCAGGGAGCGCTGGCCAACGCCACGCGCGACTCGCTCGCGAGCCTGGCGGCGCTGCTGCCGGATACGGCGCGCGCGGAACTCGTCGCGACAGCGCAGTACGCTGCCGGAAATCTCGCGGCGGAAGGGAAGACTTCGCCCATCACCGCCTGCGGCGGCATGAAAGCGATTCCCGGTGCGGAGCCGGAGGATCTCGATGCTTGGCGCGGCGTCGCCGAGCTGCTGCTGACGCAGGCGGGTGGATTGCGGCGGAGCATCGACGCGCGCCAGGGCTTCCCTCCCGCGACGGGCGCGAAGGGTGCGGAGCGCCAGAGGCGCGAGGACGCGAAGGAGGCGTTCGAGGCGCTGGCGAGCAATCTCGCGCTGCACCGCACCTTCGTCGCGCAGCTGCACTTCACGCGGTCGCTGCCGCCCCCGTTCTACACCCATGCGCAGTGGGAGGTTGTCGAAGCGCTGGCAGCGCTGCTACCCGTCGCGGTCGCGATGCTCAAGGTGCTGTTCCAGGAGCGCGCGCAGGTGGATTTCACGGAAGTCTCGCAGCGCGCCGTGCAGGCGCTCGGCGAGCCCGATGCGCCCACCGACCTTGCGCTCGCGCTCGACTGCCGGATCCGCCACGTGCTGGTGGACGAATTCCAGGACACCTCCTGGAGCCAGTACGATCTCCTGCGGGGCCTCGCGGCGGGCTGGCAGGAGGGCGATGGCCGCACCCTCTTCGTGGTGGGGGATCCGATGCAGTCCATCTACCGCTTTCGCAAGGCCGAGGTCGGCCTCTATATGCGCGCCTGGCACGAGGGCATCGGGCCGGTGGCGCTGGAGCGCCTCGTGCTCGCCGTAAATTTCCGCTCCACGGGCGCGATCGTCCGCTGGTTCAATGCAGCATTCGAGAAGGTGCTGCCGGACGAGGAGGACCTCGCAAGTGGCGCGGTTCCGTTTTCGCCCTCGGTCGCGGACAGCGCCGCGCCCGAAGGCGGGGTGCCGCAGGTCCACGCCCTCGCGTCGACCGGCCGGGCGGCGGAGGCGCGGCTCGTGGCCGGGCTCGTGCGGCAGGCGCTCGCGGAAAATCCTGGCGGAGAAGTCGCGCTGCTCGTGAGAAGCCGCGCCCATCTCGCGGAAATCGCTCCGGCACTGAAGGACGCCGGGATTCCCTTCCAGGCGATCGAAATCGAGCTGCTGGGCCACCGCCCGGTCGTGCAGGACCTGCTCGCTCTCACGCGCGCGCTCGTCCACCCGGCCGACCGCGTCGCCTGGCTCTCCGTGCTGCGCGCACCGTGGTGCGGGCTGACGCTGGCGGACCTCGATGCGCTGGCGGGCCACGACCGCAGCGCGGCGCTGTGGACGTTGGTGAACGATGCGGCCGTCCTCGCGCGGTTAAGCGGGGACGGGAAGCAGCGCCTTCTGCGCGCGCGCGATGCGCTCGGCGCCGCGCTCGCCGCGCGGCGGCGCGGACCTTTCGCGCGCTGGGTCGAGGGCGCGTGGCTCGCGCTCGGCGGCCCCGCATGCGCGCGGAACCCGACCGATCTCGAGGACGCGCGCGTATTCTTCAAGCTCCTCGAGGCGCTGGAGGAAGGCGGAGACCTGCCCGCGCTCGAGACGCTCGCGGAGCGCGTCGCGAAGCTCTACGCTTTGCCGGACGCCACGGCGGACGCCGCGCGCGTGCAGCTCATGACCATCCACAAGGCGAAGGGCCTGCAGTTCGACACCGTGATTCTGCCGGGCCTGGGCTACCCGCCGCGCCGCGACGACCCGAAGCTCCTGCTGTGGCTCGAGCGGCCGCGGAGCCATGGCGCTCCGGACCTGCTCCTCGCGCCGATTCGCGAGGCGGCCGCGGCAGAGGACAGAATCTACGAGTACGTGAAGGCGCTCGAATCCGCGAAGGAGGAGCATGAAGCCGCGCGACTGCTTTACGTCGCGGCGACGCGCGCAAAATCGCGCCTGCACCTCATCGGCCAGGTGGACTGGAATGAGGAGCGCGCGGCAAGACCGAAGTCGCGATCGCTGCTCGAGCACCTGTGGCCGGCGGTCTCGAGCGAATTCGAGCGGCTGGCGGAGCAGGCCGCCACTGCCGTGGTCGATCAGGCAATCGAGGGGCCGCCGCACGCGATCCGCCGCTTCGTATCCGGCTGGAAACTGCCCGAGCCGCCCGTGGCTGTTGCCTGGACACCGCCCGCCGCGCCCGTATACGAGGGGAAGAGCCCACACGATGAGGTCGAGTTCTCGTGGGCGTCGGAGACCGCGAAGCACGCGGGGACCGTCGTGCACCGCTTTCTCCAGATCGTTGCGGAGGAGGGGATCGCCACGTGGGATGCGCGGCGCGTAGCATCCCTGCGCGAAGTCTTCGCCAGGGATTTGCTGCAGCTCGGCGTTCCCGATGCCGAGAGAAAAAGCGCGGTGACGCGCGTGCACGACGCTCTCGCCGCAAGCCTCGCCGCGGAGCGCGGGCGCTGGGTATTGGGAGCGCACGCCCAGGCGCGGGTGGAGCTGCGCCTCACCGGCACGCTCACGGGAGAGATCGTGAGCGTCGCGATCGATCGGACGTTCGTCGACGAGCACGGCACGCGCTGGATCGTGGACTACAAGACCGGCACGCACGAAGGCGCGGACGTGGACGCCTTCCTCGATCGCGAGCAGGAGCGCTACCGCAGTCAGCTCGAGCAGTACGCCGCGCTCATGCGCGGGATCGACAGCCGGCCGATCCGGCTTGGGCTCTATTTCCCGCTGCTCAACGGCTGGCGGGAATGGGAGCTTCCCCCTTGATGGTCGTGCGGTGCATGACGCGCCGCTGCGTGGTGTCTACCTCCGTGCGGTAGTGCATGCAGCAGCGGTTGTCCCACAGCACGAGGTCGCCGGCGCGCCATTTGTGGGTCCAGGCGTATTTCGGCTGCGTCGCGTGCGCCCACAGCTGGTCGAGGAGACGCTCGCTTTCCTCGTTCGGGATGCCGATGATGTAGTTCGACGGCCACACGCGCCGGCGCCCGAGGTAGAGTGCGCGCCTGCCGGTTACCGGGTGCACGCGCACGAGCGGATGCGTCGGGCCCTCGACTTCCTCGGGTTTCGTGGGAAGCTTCACGCCGGGGCGCAGCACGCCCGCGCTGTTGCGGCTCGAGTCGTGCACCTGGGATCTGCCTTCGATCGCGCGCTTGAGAGGGTCCGGCAGCTCCTCGTAGGCGAGGTACTGGTTGTTGAACGAGGTATCGCCGCCGCCCGCCACCGGCACTTCCAGCGCGTAGAGCATGCTGCCCGCGGGCGGTACCGCCACGTAGGAATTGTCGGTGTGCCAGACCACTTCGTAGCTGCCGAGTCCGCCGTTGTCGAGCACGGGCTTGCCGCTGGCGTCGAGGTTGGAAATGATCGTGATGCTGGGATGCCGCGACACCATATAGGAATCGTCCACGCCGTGTCCGGCGGCGAGATGGTACTTGCGCGCGGCCGAATCGTGCGGCGGCCCGAAGATGGCGGACGTCGCCAGCAGTTGCTCGTCGCCGAGGCTCTGGCCGCGGACGAGCAGCACCATGTGGTCCGCCCAGGCTTTCCGGAGCGCTGCTTTCACGTCCTCGGGCACCGGCAGGGAAAAGTCCACGCCCAGGATCTCGGCGCCGAGCGCCGCCCCGCTCGGCACGGCGTGGAATGCGGCAAGCGTGTTGGCCGTCGCGGCGGGCCGCGCGTGCGTTGTGTCGCTATGTGGACTGGTGCGCATGATTCGACCTCCTCGACCACGAAATTCTGTGCCCCGTCGCAGCCAGCGTCAAGAAACGGATCGCACGAGGGATAGAATGACCCCCGCCATGAGCGAGCCCGAAGTGATCCTGCGATCGACTCCCGCGACGGTGAGCTGGGGCTGGATCGCCGCCGACCGGGCGCCGGTCGCGCGCGTGAAATCAGGGCAGACTCTGCGCATCGACACGGTGACGCACCAGGGCCTGAACACCGACCAGGACCCCGTCGCGCTGTTCGGCGCCGCCGGCATCGCGCCCCGCGAGGTGCTGGCCGACGCTGCGGAGATCTACCGCAGCGTGAAGCGCGGCGAGGGCGCCGGCCCGCACCTTCTCACCGGGCCGATCTACGTCGAGAGCGCGCGGCCGGGCGACATGCTCGAAGTGCGTGTACTCGACGTGGCGATCCGCGTTCCCTACGGCATCAATGCCACGGGCCCCGGGCGGGGCGCGGTGCCCGATCTCCTCCCGCAGGCGGTCCAGAGGGTGATCAAGCTCGACTTGAAGCGCCGCGTCGCGCTGTTCGCGAAGAACGTGGAAGTCCCGCTCGCGCCATTCATGGGCATCGTCGCGGTCGCGCCGCCGCCGCAGCTGAAGCGCGTCAGCACCAAGCCGCCCGGCGCCTTCGGCGGCAACCTCGATTTCCGGCACCTCGTCGCAGGCTCGACGCTCTATCTCCCGGTGTTCAACGACGGGGCGCTCTTCTACACCGGCGACGGCCATGCGTGCCAGGGCGACGGCGAAGTGGACGGCACCGCGATCGAGATTTCGCTCACGCCGACCCTGCAATTGATCGTGCACGAGGGCGCCGGCACGGAGATGAAGTGGCCGCGCGCCGAAGACGCGGCGCACTACTATTCGATGGGAATGGG
>JAHZNX010000287.1 GCA_020028375.1 Betaproteobacteria bacterium
CCCAACGCTGGCCGTGGCTGGTCGCATTTGCCTTTGGATTGCTGCACGGCTTCGGATTTGCCGGCGCCTTGAGCGAGGTCGGTCTGCCCCAGAACGCGATCCCGCTCGCGCTGGCGTTCTTCAATATCGGCGTCGAGCTGGGACAACTCGCCTTCATTGCATTCGTGCTCGGCCTTGTTGCGGTCGGCCGATTGGTTGCGCAGCGCATTCGCGTGCCGCGACCGGCGTGGGCTTGGCTGGTGCCGCCGTACGCGATCGGCGGCGTTGCGGCGTTCTGGGTGATTCAGCGGATCGCGGCGTTCTAGGCAAGAAACGGAGGGAGCGAATGAAAACTCTGCTGGCGATCGCCTCGTTTGTCGAAGCGGCCACGGGCCTGGCCCTCCTGGCGTATCCGCCGATCGTGGTCCAGCTGTTGTTCGGGGCCGAGATTGCCGGTGCCGGAGTTCTGGCGAGCCGCGTCGCGGGCATCAGCCTGATCGCGTTGGGAGTGGCCTGCTGGCCAGGCCGGGTGATGACGCAGGGACTCTCCGGCTTGCTGATTTACAACCTGCTCGTCACGCTCTATTTCGTTTACGTGGGTCTTGGTGGCGCATGGGTCGGAATCTTGTTGTGGCCGGCCGCCGCGGCCCACGCGGTGATTACGATATTGCTCGCCCGGGCGTGGTTGAGCGACCGCAAACCTACTTTTCGGGAGCGTGCGCAATGAGCTCGACGGTGATCTCGCTCGCTGTGCTGGCGTGCATACTCGGGGCCGCCGCGCTCGGCTTCTTCCTCAACGCCGCGCTCCCGGGCCACCATCTCAACACGGAATCGAGGGACTTGCTGAAGGTCGTGATCGGCGTGGTCGGCACGCTGACGGCGCTGGTCCTCGGCCTGGTGATCGGCAGCGCCAAGAGTTCGTACGACGACATATCCGCTGGCCTCAGGCAATTGACCACCGATGTCATCCTGCTCGACCGGGTGCTGGCCCGCTACGGCCCGGATGCGTCGCAAACCCGCGCCTTTCTTCGCGAGACCACGATCCGCCGCCTGAATGTGTTGTGGAGTGGGATCGGGGACCGCCACCCCGCTGCGGGACGCGCTGAAACGACTGCCGCAATCGAAACCCTGGCGCGCGGGCTGGGCGAGCTGAAACCGGCAAGCGATTACCAGCGCACGCTGCGGTCACAAGCAGAAGCGCTCACGGGCGACCTGGGGCGAGCGTTCCTGATCACGCAGGCCCGGGCGGGAGACACGATTCCACATGCATTCATTTTCGTTCTCGCCGTCTGGCTGGTCATCATGTTCGCCGGCATCGGGGCGCTTACCCCCCGCAACGCGACTGCGAGGACGGGCGTCATCGCCTGCGCGCTCGCCTTCGCGACAGCGCTGTTCCTGATCCTGGAGCTGGATACGCCGTACGACGGCGTCATCCAGATCTCGGACGCCCCGGTGCGCCTCGTCTTCGAGCAGCTGGCCCGGTAAAGTCCGCACGCAATGATTCGAGCTTCGCCCCATTACCCCGCTTTCCCACCTCACCGGACCGGAGCGACCATGACCGTCGTTATTCGTCGTCATTGGGTTTTCGCAGCCGCCGCGCTGCTCGCCGCCTGCCAGCATGCGACGCCGCCGGCCGTCCTGCCGCCCCCGCAGCAGGTCGTGACCGGGTCCACGTTCAACCTGTATTCGCCGCTCGCCTTCCCGACGGGAAGCTCGGAGCTGCTGTTCCAGAACGAGCGGCTTATATCCGCGGCGAACCTGTCGCGGGACATGTCCTATTGCAGGCTCACGCCGGACAGCGGCGCTCCCAGGACGATCGCGGCGGGGAAGCTCACGGTCGGAGCGGTGAGCTACGACGAGCGGGAGGTCGGCGCCACGGGCGCAATGACGGCGGTGACGCGCATATCGCTCGCGGCCCAGGCGGGCCGGCCCGGGTACACGCTGAGCTGCGGCTGGCCGGCGGGCGGATCCGCGCGCGGGTTCACGAATGCCGATCAGATTTTCAACGCGATCGGCGGACAGTTCTCGATGGATCTGCTCCGGTAGGACGCGGCGTCCCGTCGCGTTGACCGCAGGGGGAGTGCGGGGTCATCATGCTTGCACCGGGCTCATTCAAGACGGAGGTTTAACATGACACGGCCACTGCTTGTCGCAATAGCGCTTGCGATCGGGCCCACGCTTGCCGCCGCGCAAAGCACCGTCTACGAATCGAAGGACAAGGCGGGCCCGGTGTTCTCGGACCGGCCGTCGACCGGCGCAAAACAGATCGAGCTGGGCCCTGCGAATGTCATTCAGACCACTCCGGTGCCGCAGCAGGCCACGCCCACCGCCACCGCGCCGTATTACACCGCGCTCGCGATCTCCTCGCCGGAAAACGAGGGAACGATCCATTCCAACACCGGCGCGTTCGACGTCAGCGTGCAACTGCAGCCGGCTCTGCAATCCGCCCGCGGAGACCGGATCATTGTCAGGCTCGACGGCAGGCCGCTGAAGCGCAGATTCAGCTCGGTCAGGTTCGGCGTCACCGAGGCCGACTGGCAGAACTCGGCTAATCCCGACAACGTCGAGCATACGCTTCAGGCTGTCGTTGTGGACAAAGGAGGCGCGGTGCTGATCGAATCTGCGCCCGTCAAGTTCTACGCGCACCGGGCAGTCCGGGCCCGAGGCAGATAAAGCCGATACAAGTCAGCCGTCGATGCTGTGGAGCTTCTGCACCACAACGGCCAGCACGGCCGTCGACCAGCCGAACATCAGCATCCCGGCGATCGCTTCGAAGCCGCCGAGGCCCTGCCACCGCCCGGGCAGTTCGATGCTGGTGGCGCCGAGCGTCGTGTAGCTGTTGACCGAATAGGTCATCGCTTCCTTGATGTTTGCCAGCATGCCGGTCGCAAAGTAGAACAACGCCCACAGGAAAACCTCGATGAAGTGCGTGGCGAGCATGATGACGACGATCGCAATCACGACGAGGACGTGCGGCCCCGTGCGCGAGCTGCCTGCCGGGGGTCGCCCGAAGCGCTTGAAATAGCGGCTGGCGAGCCCCATGCCTTGCCCGTGGATGACCACGGTCAGGGCCAGCGGCAGCAATGCCACCAGAAATTGCTCGGTGTACTGAAAGTGCAGTGCGCGCAATGCTTCCAGCATGACTGATCTCCCGGATGGTAGTGCCGATATTGAAACGCGATTGCGCCAAGCGCAATAGGGACGTCGCGCCAGACCGGTTCATCATATGGACGCCAAGGATTGATCTACACGGGGATTCCAAGTAGATTCGATTGCCGCGCTGCAATATGCTTCATTTCGAGGCGCGGTGTCAGCAAATGAGCCGACAAACCCACCGCAGCATCATCCTGCTCATTGCGAAATCCGATCGCGAACATGATCAGCGTGCCGTTCCAGAACAACACCAACTTCAACACCGGCCCGCAGAACGGCACGCAGAACATCCTCAATATCGAGCCGGTCATCCCGATCAGCGTCAATGCCGACTGGAACGTCATCACCCGCACCATCGTCCCGGTGATATCGCAGCCGGCATTCACGCCGGCGCAGGACCGTGAGAACGGCATCGGCGACGTGCAGTTCTCGGCGTTCCTCTCTCCA
>JAHZNX010000057.1 GCA_020028375.1 Betaproteobacteria bacterium
CCGGCAGCTCGCCCCAGCCGCTCGTCAGGAACTCGCCGCGCACCACGGCGGCAATCCCGTTCGATTCGAGGAATCCCTTGACGAGATGCGCTTCAGGCGCGTGCTTGGCGACGTGGATCTGCTTCATTGGGAATCAGCTATCAGCGCACGGCAATTTCGGTTCACGCTGACCGCTGACTGCTGATGGCTGACAGCTCATCCCAGCGCGCGATGCACCCACTCGGCGCAGAGCAACGTGGGGCCGTCCTTTCCCTGCGCGCCGGTGACCTGTGCGCCAATCGGCAAACCGCGCGGTCCCTGGAATACCGGCACCGACACGGCGGGGCAGTGAAGCACCGTCCAGCTTGCGCCAAAGGTGGGTTCTCCCGTGGACTCGAGCCCTTCCGGCGCTTCGCCCATGGCGCTCGGCGAGAGCAGCGCGTCGTAGTCGCGATGGATGTCGGCGAGGCGCGCGCGGCAGCGCTGCGCGATTGCCTGCGCTTCCTCATACTCCGTGCGCGTGACGCCGCCGCCGCCGAGGAGGCGGCCCATCAGGGTCTCCGAGATCAATTCGGGAAAGCGCGTGCGCTCATAGGCGAGGGCGCGGAACATCTCGTAAGTGCTGATCGAGATCTGAACCTCGACCAGGCGCGCAAACTCACCGTCGAGATCGACCGCGCGCACGCGGGCGCCCGCGCGCTCGAGCCGCGGCACGGCCTGCTCGAGCGCATCGCGAATCGGCTGATCCGCCTTGCTCCAGTAGTGCGTGCGGCAGAAGCCGATGCGCGGCTTCATGCGCGATACCGCGTCGAAGGGGGTCACGGACCCGCCGCTCAATTCCTCCACGATCAACGCCGCATCCGGGACGGTCCGCGTGAGCGTGCCGACGTGATCGAATGAGTCCGAAAGGGTCTTCAGACCGGCGCGATTGACGAGTCCGAAGCTCGGCTTGTAGCCCACCACGCCGCAGTACGCCGCGGGCCGGATCACGGACGAGGTCGTCTGGGTGCCGAAGGCGAGCGGCACCATCCAGTCGGCGACGGCCGCGGCGGAGCCCTGCGAGGATCCCCCGGGCGTGTGCTTGAGATTGTGCGGGTTGCGCGTCTTGCCCGGATAGCGGGTCGCGAACTCGGTGGTGACGGTCTTGCCGAGGATCACGCCGCCCAGCTCGCGCACCTGCGCGACGCACGCGGCGTCGCACGTCGTCCGGTTGCCGCGATAGATGGGCGAGCCGTACTCGGTGGGCAGGTCCGCGGTGTCGAACACATCCTTCACCCCGACCGGTATGCCGTGCAGGCGGGTGCGGCGCGGCTCCTTGTCGCGGGCGCGGGCTTGGGCGAGCGCGAGATCGGAATCGATGAAGGCCCATGCCTGCACGTCTTTTTCACGCTGGCCGATTCGCTCCAGGCACGCCGCGACGAGCGCTTCGGACTTGAGAGTGCCCGCCGCGATCCGCGCCGCGGCTTCAGTGGCGGAGAGCTTATTGAGAGCGTCCATGGCAGGCCTGCACGGTACGAGCTTTGTGCTCCCGGCCGACAAATCTTAACACCGATTTCCTTCCCAACCCGGGTGTAATATATGTCGCCCGGCTGCTGATTCAGGCACGCTGGAGAAACCATGAACCGAATCGTGCATCTCGCGCTCAAGGTCGAGAACCTCGAACAGGCTACCGAGTTCTATGCGAGGGTTTTCGGCTTCAAGGAAGTGGAAACGCGCAAAACGCGCGACCACATCTCGCGCCACATGACGGACGGGAATCTCGACTTCACGTTGATGAAGTACGACGAGGGCACGAGCTCGGCGGAGTCCCTTGCGGCGGGTGAGAAGCCGTGCATACACCACTTCGCAATCGAGGTGGACGACGTCGCCGGCTGCACCGCCGGGCTGAAGAAATACGGCTGCGAGATCATCAGCGATCCGGGCGTCATTCCGGTCAAGTTCCGCGCTCCCGACGGCATCGTCGCCGAGATCGTGCCGGCGGAGCGCTACAAGAAAGCCAAGCGGTCGAAGCAGTAGCCGCAGTCGTACGATCTGCGTCGCTCCCGCGCAGGCGGGAATGACGATGGCGAAAGAGGAGGGGAAAATCAAGATCGGCGATATCGTATCGGGCGCAGTGCTGGCCGGACTCGGCGTCTTCATCATCGTCGAGGCGCGCGGCTGGGAATACCTCGGGCCGGACGGGCCGGGGCCGGGCTTTTTCCCGCTGTGGTACGGTATCGCCATGGTCGCGCTGTCGCTGCTGCTGGTGGCGCTGAGTTTTGTGGCCCGCGGCGCGGAGCCCGGTAAGGCCGTCAACTGGCGCGAGGTCGCCAACGGGCTTTCCGCCTGGGCAGGACTTGCGCTGTGCGTGGGCCTGCTCAAGGTGCTGGGCTTCCTGCTTGGCTTCGGGCTGTTCGTGTTCTTCCTGGTTGCCGTGATATACCGCCAGCCGCTCAGAACGGCGGTCGCCGTTTCGGTGGGCATGGCCGTGGGTTTTTACCTGCTGTTTCCGCTGGCGCTGAAACTCGAGCTGCCGGTCGGCATGCTGGGCTTCTAGAACCCATCAATCATCACCCATACTGATGGAAATTTTCGGTCATCTGCTTCAGGGCTTCGGGGTCGCGATCACCCCGATAAACCTCTTTTGGTGTTTTGTCGGCTGCTTTCTCGGCACCGTGATCGGCATCTTGCCGGGGATCGGGCCGGCGGCGACGATTGCTGTGCTGCTGCCGCTCACTTTCAAGATCGAGCCGACGGGAGCCGTCATCATGCTCGCCGGCATCTATTACGGCGCCAAGTACGGCGGCTCGACCACCTCGATCCTGCTGAACGTCCCGGGCGAATCGTCCTCGGTGGTTACCTGCCTCGACGGTTACCAGATGGCGAAGCGCGGGCGCGGAGGGCCGGCGCTCGGCATCGCGGCCATCGCCTCGTTCATCGCCGGCACCCTCGGCGTGATTGGCCTGACGCTGCTCGCGCCACCGCTCGCGAAGTTCGCCCTTGCATTCAGTGCGCCCGAGTACTTCGCGCTGATGAGCTTCGGCCTGGCCATGGTCGTTTTGCTCGCGGGAGAGTCGTTCGTGAAAGCGTTGCTCGGGATGCTGGTGGGCCTGTGGCTGGCCGGCATGGGGATCGACCTCTTTACCGCCACGTCGCGCTTCACCTTCGGCAGCCCCGACCTGCTCGACGGCATCGATTTCGTGGTGGTGGCGATCGGCGTGTTCGCGCTCGGCGAAGTGCTCGTCAACATGGAGAGCCGCGAAGGCGGGCAGATGCTTCCGGTGCCGAAGGGACTACGCAACCTGCTGCCCACCTGGCAGGACCTCAAGGACTGCCGCTTCGCATTCCTCAACGGTTCGGTGACGGGCTTCATCATCGGCGTGCTGCCGGGCGCCGGCGCGACCATCGCTTCCTTCATCACCTACGGTATCGAGAAGGCGGTTTCGCGCCATCCCGAGAAATTCGGCACGGGTGTCCCCGAGGGGGTGGCTGCGCCGGAAGCCGCCAACAATTCGGACGCTGGCGGCGCATTGGTGCCGACGCTGGCGCTCGGCATCCCGGGTTCCGGCACGATGGCGATCCTGCTCGCCGCGTTCATCCTGTGGGGGCTCAAACCCGGACCGTTCCTGTTCTATGACAACCCTCAATTCGTCTGGGGGCTGATCGCGAGCATGTACATCGGCAACGTCATGCTGTTGGTACTGAATCTACCGCTGGTCCCGGTGTTCGCGCAGATTCTGCGCCTGCCGTCCTACATGCTCTTTCCGGGTATCTTCGGCATCTCGATCGTCGGCGTCTTCAGCGTGTCGACCAGCCTGTTCGACGTCTGGATGCTGGCGGGCTTCGGGCTGCTGGGCTACATGATGCGCCGGCTCGACTATCCCGCGGCGCCGCTGATCCTGGGATTCGTGCTGGGCGACAGCGTGGAGCGGTCGCTGCGCCAGTCGTTGATGATGTCGCAGGGAGACCTCTCGATACTCGTGTCCAGGCCGCTTTCGGCCTCGATGCTGATCTTGACGGCGCTGGTACTGATCGTGCCGCTGTTCAGGAAAGCCAACGCCTGGCGCCTCAAGGCCGCCGGCTGAGGGGGCGAGAGGCGAGGCAGCCGTACCTCCGCTGGGGAACTTGACGAAAGGAGCAATCATGAGAGCACGCTCGGTCATTTTCAACGCCGCTCTCGTTTTCGCGGCGATCCCGCTGCTGGTCCATGCCCAGGGGTTCACGCCCACCAAGCCGGTCGAGTTCGTCACCCACACGGGGGTCGGCGCCGGCGGCGACGTGCTCGCGCGCTACCTCGCGAACGTGATGGAAAAGGAGAAGCTCCTGCCGGTGCGCATGCATGTCGCCAACAAGACGGGCGGCGGCGGGCAGACCGCGATGGCCTACCTCGTGGAAAAGGCGGGCGACACCCATACGATCTCCCTATACACCGGAATCTGGATCTCGAATCCGCTGATGCTGCCGGAAGCCAAGACCACGATGAAGGATCTCACGTCTCTGGTGCGCCTGCTGCTGGAGCCGGGGCTGATCGTGGTGAAGAGCGACTCGCCGTTCAGGACCTTCAACGACTTCATCGACGAAGCGAAGCGCAATCCGGGGACCCTCAAGCAGTCGGGCAGCCTGGTGGGCGGCCGCGACTGGATGTTGCGCGTGCTGCTGATGAAGCAGACCGGCGCAAACTGGGCCTTCATCCCGTTTCCGGTCATGGGCGAGCGCCTCGGTGCGCTGCTCGGCGGCCACACCAACATCCTGCTGGTCGATCCCCAGGAAACGGGGGAGCACATCCGCGCCGGCACCCTGCGTGTGATCGTGCAGATCGCGGACAATCGGCTGCCGCCGTATCCCAACGTGCCGACTATGAAGGAGGCCGGCTTCGACGTGCCGAACATACCGGTGGTGCGGGGCGTCGTAGCGCCTCCCGGAATACCGCGCGAAGCCGTCGCTTACTGGGAAGGCGTGTTCGCCAAACTGGTGCGGACGCCGGCGTGGAGGAAGTATCTCGAGGACAACGTCCTCGAGGACGGCTTCCAGAGGAGCGCCGAGCAATCGAAGTTCTTTGATGAATACGCCGAGACCATGCGGGGTGTCATGAGGGAGGGGGGCATCAAGATCGTGCGCTAGCCGGCGGCATCCGGAACAGGGCCCGAGCACCGGACGCAGGTGTAACGGAGAGCACCCGGTAGCGTCCGATCGACCAACCAACTAGAGAGAGGCGATATGACCCCTGGTACAGACGCATCTACTGCCCGCGCCGCAACGCGCCCCGTAGCGGTGAAGCCTGCCGCGCCGCGTTTCGAGATCGATCCATGGTGGCCCAAGCCGCTGCCCGAAGGCTGGATCGCGGGGCAACTCGCCTGCGTGTACGTGGACCACAACGACCATGTGCTCATCGTAAACCGGGGCGACATCACCGAGGAGGAGAAGGAAACCTGCATCCGGGCGCCCGCGGTGATGATTTTCGACCTGGAGGGCCACCTGATCGGTTCATGGGGCGATTGGGAAGTACTTCCGTTTACGCCTCACAGCTGTGCCGTCGACCGGGAAAACAACGTGTGGATCACCGCCAACGGCGATGGCATGGTGCAGAAGTACACCTACGACGGCAAGCTTCTGCTGCAGATCGGCACGAAGGGCGTGTTCGACACGATGGACGGCGCCAAGAAGAGCAAGAACCTGAACGCGGGCAGGGACCGCCTCAACAAGCCGGCCGGCGTCGCGTGCGACCCTGAGAACGGCGACGTCTACTTCGCCGACGGCTACGGCAACCGGCGCGTGGTGGTGTTCGACCGCAACGGTAACTACCTGCGGCAGTGGGGACGGCAGGCAACGCCGGAGGAAATGGAAGCCGGGGTCGGCGGCGCGTTCGCGGAAGTCGTTCACAGCGTCGCGATCAGCAGCGCGGGACTGGTGTACGTGGGCGACCGGCAGGGAGACCGCGTCCAAGTGTTCGACAAGATGGGCAACTTCAAGCGCAACATCTGGGTGCGGACGGGAACCGCGACGCTGCCGGACAAGCGCGGCACGGCCTGGTGGACGGGGTTCTCGCCGGACCGCGAGCAGAAATACCTGTACGTGATGAACGGGCGCAACGAGCAGGTCCACGTCCTCGACCACGCGAGCGGGGCCATCCTTTCGAGCTTCGGCCGTCCGGGTCATCAGCTCGGCAATTTCACGCACGGCCACAGCCTCGCAGTGGACCGCCGGGGCAACATCTACGTCGCCGATACCAACTGGGGCCGCAGGGTGCAGAAGTTCAGCCCGGCGCAGTGATCGCTGACGCCGCCGAAGTCCAGGTGCTTTCTGCGGGAGCGATGCAGCCGGGGCTCATCGCCGCTGCTCCGGAATTCCGCAAGCAATAACACCGCTGCCGGAATGCATCTTCGCCTATCTTTCCGAGGAGCACTCCAATGAGGTTCGCACAACCCGCGCGCGACCCGCCCGAATCCCGGATCATGCGGGATCGGATGCGCCAGGCAAAGCGTCTGGACCAATGATGTCCACTATGCTATTTTGAAACGCCCTGGTGAGGGACCGCGCCGGT
Organism: Betaproteobacteria bacterium; assembly: GCA_020028375.1. Classification (GTDB taxonomy): domain Bacteria; phylum Pseudomonadota; class Gammaproteobacteria; order Burkholderiales; family SG8-41; genus SG8-41. The sequence continues at coordinate 6,500 of JAHZNX010000057.1, forward strand.
GTGGAGAAGGGCTGACGTCTCGCGCAGGACAGCCATCAGAAGTCAACTGGAGGAGATAAGACATGAGATCACGATGCGGGTTCGTCGCCGCCGCGCTCGTTCTCGCGGCAATTTCGATGCCGGCCGGTGCCCAGGCCTTCACGCCGAGCAAGCCGATCGAGTTCGTGACGCACACTGGCCCCGGCGGCGGGGCCGACGTGCTGGCGCGCCTCATCGCGGCCGCGATGGAGAAGGAAAAGCTGATGCCGGTCCGCATGCAAGTTGTGAACAAGACCGGCGGCGGCGGCGCCACGGGCATGTCCTACCTTATGGAAAAGAAAGGCGAACCCCACACCATCGCCGTGTATACCGGCATCTGGTTCACCAACCCGATCATGCGGGAGGAAGTCAAAGTCACGATGAAGGACCTGACGCCGCTGGTGCGCCTCGTGCTCGAACCGGCCATGATCGCGGTGAAGAGCGACGCGCCGTACAAGACGCTCAATGACTTCATCGACGCGGCCAAGAAGAACCCCGGTCAGCTCAAGCAGTCGGCCGGATCGCTCGGGTCCCGCGACTGGCTGGTGCGCCAGCTTCTGATGAAGAACACCGGCGCGAGCTGGGCCTACATCTCGTTCCCGAGCGGCGGCGAGCGCATCGCGGCGCTGCTCGGCGGCCACGTCAACATCATGGTGATCGAGCCGCCGGAAGTGGGCGAGCACATTCGCTCCGGCAATCTGCGCGTCGTCGCGACGATCGCGGAGAAGCGGTTGCCGAGATTCCCCGATGTGCCGACCCTCAAGGAGGCCGGATTCGACGTGCCGAACGTGCCGCAGGTGCGGGGCATCGTCGGACCGCCCGGGCTGTCCGCGGACGCCGTCGCCTACTGGGAAAACGTTTTCGCCCAGTTCGTGAAGACGGAGAGCTGGAAGAAGATCCTCGAAGAGAACATGTGGGAGGAGGGCTTCCAGCGCAGCGCCGAGCTCAACAAGTTCATCGACGTGTACTCGGAAACGACGCGCGGGATCCTGAGGGAAGGCGGCGTTAAAGTCGTCCGCTAAACGCGGCTCGCCGGTTCGTGACGTTTCTCGCCGGGAATGCGGGAGGAGGTATGGGGAGCTCGTGAAACCGTTGGCCAGCATCTTCCTTTGCGCTGCGGTCGCGGCGTCAAGCCCGGCCGCGGCCCAGGCTTTCAAGCCGGGGAGGCCGATCGAGCTCGTGGTGCATACCGGTCCCGGCGGTGGCAACGACGTCCTGGCGCGGGCGATCGCCGCGATGGTGGAAAAAGAAAAGCTGCTTCCCGTGCGCATGCAGGTCGTGAACAAGACCGGCGGCGGCGGGCTCACTGCGATGGCGTATCTTGTCGAGAAGAAGGGCGAGACGCACACCATCGCGCTGTTCGCCAACACCTGGTTCACCGTCCCGGCGATGCGAGCGGAAGCCAAGTTCACCATGAATGACCTGACGCCCATCGTCGGGCTGGTGGTGGAGCCGGCGATGGTCGCGGTCAAGAACGACGCGCCCTACCGTTCGCTCAGGGAATTCATCGACGCGGCGAAGCAGAAGCCCGGAGAGCTCAAGCAGTCGGGCGGCTCGATCGGCAGCCGCGACTGGGTGATGCGCCAGCTGTTGATGAAGCACACCGGGGCGAGCTGGGCGTTCATCTCGTTCCCGGCCGGCGGCGAGCGCATCGCGGCGTTGCTCGGGGGCCACGTCAACATGATGATCATCGAGCCGCAGGAAGCAGGCGAGCACATCCGCTCCGGCAACATGCGCGTTCTCGCGCAGGTGTCCGACAAGCGGTTGCCGCCGTTTCCCGATATCCCGACGGTCAAGGAAGCGGGGTTTGCGGTCCCTGCGTACGCGGTTGTGCGCGGCGTGGTCGGACCTCCGGAAATGCCTGCGGATGCGTTCGCCTACTGGGAGGGATTCTTCGAGAAGTTCACGCAAACCGCGTCGTGGAAAAAGCACCTCGAGGACAATCTATTCGAGGACGGCTTCCAGAAAGGCTCCGAGCTCGCCAGGTTCATGCAGCAGTTCCCCGAACAGATCCGCGGCATACTCCAGGACGCGGGCGTCAAAGTCGTTCGCTGAGGGACGCGGGCGGAACCAAGCTGCCCCGGCGCGTACGGACGGTTCAATCGGGATGGATATCCGGGTGCTTTCCGCGGGCGCGATGCAGCCCGGACTGATCGCCGTTGCTCCGGAATTCCGCAGGCAATCGGGTCACGACCTGAAGGTCACTTACGCAATCGCATCCGAGTTGCGCAGGCGCATCGGCGGCGGTGAAATTGCCGATGTCGTGCTCGCCCCGGTCGCGGCCATCGCGGAGCTCGAGAAGGGGGGACGGGTCGCGGCCGAGGGGCAGGTCGCTGTCGGCCGCGTGGGCGCTGGCGTGGTGGCCCGCAACGGCGCGCCGTTGCCCGGGGTCGGCAGCGCGGATGCGCTCAAGCGCTCGTTGCTGGACGCTAATTCCGTGGTCTATAACCGAGCATCGAGCGGGGTATACATAGAGACGATGCTGAAGACGCTCGGCATCTACGAGGAGATCCGGGGCAAACTGATCCGCTATGATGACGGCACCGCAGTCATGCATCACCTGATGCGGGGCCAGGGCAAAGAATTCGGTTTCGGCGGCATTACCGATATCCTGATGTACCGCGACAAAGGGCTCCGGCTCGTGGGCCCGCTGCCGGAGGAAATCCAGAATTACACCGCTTACACGGCGGCGCTCATTGCGGCATCGCCCCACCCAGATGCCGCGCAGGCATTGCTTCAGTTTCTCGCATCGCCGCCCGGCAAGGCACTGTTCTCGATCAACGGAATCAACTAGTAAGGATAAGTGACTATGGCTTCCGGCAATGGCGTCATGGAGAAATTGATCGACTACGTGTCCAGGGCGAGGACGACTGCGCTTCCGCCGGAGGTGCTCGGGAAGACCAAGCATCACATTCTCGACACGCTCGCCGCGATGATCTCCGGGTCTACGCTCAAGCCCGGCGAGATGGCGCTCTGCTACGCCAAGCTGCAGTCGGGCGGTCCGAAGGAGGCGCAGATCGTGGCGAGCGACATGCTGCTGCCGGTCATCCCGGCGGCGGTCGTCAACGGCATGCTCGCCCATTCCGACGAGACGGACGATTCGAACGGGAGCGCCGGGTTCCACCCCGGCTGCGCCATCCTCCCGGCGGCGCTCAGCATGGCCGAGAGGGAGGACTTGAGCGGCCAGGATCTGGTGCGGGCCGTCGCGCTCGGTTACGACAT
>JAHZNX010000288.1 GCA_020028375.1 Betaproteobacteria bacterium
GATGCGGATCTGCTGTTGCACGATGTCGATGCCGGTGATCATCTCGGTCACGGGGTGCTCGACCTGCAGCCGCGTGTTGATCTCGATGAAATAGAATTCGCCGCGCTCGAGCAGGAACTCGAAGGTCGCCGCGCCCTCGTAGCCGAGCTTGTGGCAGGCCTCGGCGCAGCGCTCGGCGATGCGGAAGCGGGCGCGCGTGCTGATGTGCTGGGCGGGCGCCTCCTCGATCACTTTCTGGTGGCGCCGCTGCATCGAGCAGTCGCGCTCTCCGAGGTGGATCGCGTTGCGGAAACGGTCGGCCAGGACCTGGAACTCGATGTGGCGCGGATCCTCCAGGTACTTCTCCAGATAGAGCGTCGGGTTGCCGAAGGCAGCCTGCGCTTCCGCCCGCGTGGTCTGCACCGCGGTCAGCAGCGCCGCCTCGGTATGCACCACGCGCATGCCGCGGCCCCCGCCGCCGCCCGCCGACTTGATGATCACCGGGTAGCCGATCGACCGCGCGATCCTCACCACCTCGTTCGTCTCCTGCGGCAGCGGCTCGTCCACACCCGGCACCACCGGCAGCCCTGCCTTCTTCATGGCGTTCTTGGCGTTCACCTTGTCGCCCAGCAGGCGGATGGTCTCGGCGCGCGGGCCGACGAACACGAACCCGCTTTGCACGACGCGCTCGGCGAAGTCGGCGCTCTCGGAGAGGAAACCCCAGCCGGGATGGATCGCCTCGGCGTCCGTCACCTCGGCGGCGCTGATGATGGCGGGGATGTTGAGATAGCTCGCGCTCGAGGCCGCCGGCCCGATGCACACCGACTCATCGGCCAGCTTCACGTACTTGGCATCGCGATCCGCCTCCGAGTGCACCACCACGGTCTTGATCCCGAGCTCGCGGCAGGCGCGCTGGATGCGCAGCGCGACCTCTCCGCGATTGGCGATCAGGATCTTTTCAAACATTTGCAGGACTGCGTGAGTAGTGAGTGGTGAGTGGTGAGTGGACTAAGGAACGGTTCGCCCGCCCTGAAGACAGGTCTCCTCCACTCCCTACTCACCATTCACGCGTTTCGATGATCAGCCGAGGATGAAGAGCGGCTCCCCGTACTCCACCGGCTGGCCGTTCTCCGCCAGGATCGCCTTGACGGTGCCGTCCTGGTCGGCCTCGATCTCGTTCAGGAGTTTCATCGCCTCGATGATGCACAGGGTTTCGCCCGCCTTGACGGCCTGCCCCACCTCGACGAACGCCTTCGCCCCGGGCGCGGACGAGCGGTAAAAGGTCCCGACCATAGGCGACCGGATGACGTGGCCCTCGGGCGCCGCTGCCGACTCGCCCTCCGCCGGCGCGGCGGGCGCTCCGGCCGGGACCGGGGCCGGGGCCGGCCCCGCCGGCGGCGGGGCCACGACGTGCGTCACCGTCGCCGCCTGCGACCCAGCGGTCACCCCGCGGCTGATGCGTACCTTTTCCTCGCCCTCGGTGATCTCGAGCTCGGCAATGCCCGATTGCTGCACCAGGTCGATCAACGTTTTCACCTTGCGCAGGTCCATGCCTATCCCCTTTTCCCGGAGTATTGCAGGGCAAATTCCAACGCCAGCTCATAGGCCTTGGCGCCGAGCCCGCTGATGATCCCGACCGCGATGTCGGTGAAATAGGACTCCCGGCGGAACGATTCGCGCGCAAACACGTTGGACAGATGCACTTCGACGAAGGGGATGCCGACCGCCGCGAGCGCGTCCCGCAGCGCCACGCTGGTATGGGTGTAGGCGGCCGGATTGATGATGATGAAGTCCACCGCCTCGCGGCGGGCCCGCTGTATGCGATCGACCAGCTCCGACTCGGAATTGCTTTGGTACGTCTCGAGCCGCACCCCCCCCTCCTTCGCGCGCCGCTTCAGGCGCAGGTCGATCGCCTTCAGCGTGTCCCTGCCGTAATGCCGGGTCTCGCGCGCGCCCAGAAGGTTCAGATTGGGACCGTGTATGACCAGAATGTTCTTGGCGCCGGGCATCTTGGGTGCCGTGACGGAAGTCTCGGATCCCCTGAACATCCAGACGGGCCCGGACTCGGGAAACACACCGGCTGAGAGTTTGCCAATATTCGGAGAAAATGTCGAGGATTTAGCGGAAGTTACTGCGGATTCGGCTCAAGTCTGACGGGGCGCCGAAGGCGTCTCCCCCGATCGGCTGGAGCCACCCGGATCTCCCTCTGGCGTAGGCATATCTCCCTGATTATCAAGGAGGTCCGAGCGCGATCCTTTTGAGGCAGATCGAGTATTTTAGAACGAATTAACGAGAATAGCCGGCAAGTTTGGCTAAGATAACCCTCAGAGCAAGAGCTGGATCAGGCTTTCCAGCCTGGCTTCTTTAAGCCCGCCGGGTTCCCGGCTCACCAGGTTGCCCTTACGGTCGATCACAAGCGTATAGGGCAATACACCGGACCGGTTTCCCACCTGGCGCAGCAGCTCGAGCGCTTCCACCCCCCCCAGCAGCAGGGGATAGTTGATGTGGAACTCGCGGGCGAATTCGGCCACCTTGTCCGGCTGGTCGATGGCGATGCCGACAAACTGGAGTCCCCGGCTCCCGTAGCGCTCCTGCAGCCGCACAAACACCGGAATCTCCTCCCGGCAGGGGGCGCACCAGGTCGCCCAGTAGTTGACCACCAGCACGCTTCCACGCCATTCCCCGAGGCTCCGGGTCGCGCCTTTGACATCGGCGAGCTGCGCCTTGAGCACCCGCTCCACCACCTCCAGCGTGTCCATCCCCGGCCCGATGCCGCCGCCCCGCGACCACAAGTGATAACCCACCCCCGCGGCGGCGGAGGCGCCGGCCACGACGATGAGGACCGCGAGGGCGCGTGCCTTCATCGCCGGAAGCCCAGCGCCTGGTCGAGCACCGTCACGAAGCGATCGGCGGGCTGATACCCGATCACGCGCAGCCCCCGGATTTCGCGGCCGTCGCGGTCGAAAAAAACGATGCCGGGCGGCCCGAACAGGCGAAAACGCTTCAGCAGCGTCGCGTGCTCCGCGTTGTTCGCGGTGACGTCCGCCTGCAGCAGCACCATCTCGCGGAAGCGGGACCGCACCCGCTCGTCGCTGAAGGTGTAGCGCTCCATCTCCTTGCAGGAGACGCACCAGTCGGCATAGAAATCCAGCATCACGGTGCGGCCCGCCGCGGCCCGGATGCGGTCATCCAGTTCGGCGACGCTGCTCACGCGCTCGAACGGCGTCTCGGACGATTCGCCGCCCGAATCCGTGACGCGCAGTCCCGCGAGCGGCTGCAGGATGTCGCGCCCGCCCGAGAGCGCGCCGACGAGGTAGGCGAGCCCCGCGATCAGTGCGATGATGCC
>JAHZNX010000058.1 GCA_020028375.1 Betaproteobacteria bacterium
CCGAGCTCGCCCAGCAACCTCATGAGCTTCGTCTTCTGCGCAACGTCGGTCATCGGATAGGTTTCCAGCCAATGGCGGGCGGAAAACCCGGGCTGAAGCACGCGGATTTCCTCCGCTTCCCAAGCCGCAGCCGCTTTGTTGCCAGCCGTTACGTGCAACGCCGCCATGTAGACACGCGCCTCAAGACTCACAGGGTTGCGTGACAGCGCGTGCTCCAGATTGATCCGCGCCTGTTCCAAGTCGCCGAGGAATAGGTAGGCCCGGCCGAGCACCAAAAAGTAGAGATAGCCCGCATGGGGGTTGAGGCGCATTGCGGTGCGCAACGACGGTACGGTATCCGCCGGACGCCCAATGTGCGTGTAGACGCTGCCCATCAGCGCATAGCCATCAGCGAACGATGGATAGAGCCGTACGGCGGTCTTCAAGTACTGCAGCGCCCGCTCGGGCTGGCGCCGCTGCGCGTGCACGTAGGCGAGCACCCAGTAACTCTCCGGAATGTCTGGGTTGATCTGGTGTGCAGTCTGGGCCATCTCGAATGCGCGGTCGAGGGCGGCGGCACGGTCTCCTGTCCACTGATTACGATAGTCCGCGGCGTAAGTCAGCGCGAGCCCTGCATACGCGCGAGCAAAAGCCGCGTCCAGGCCGATGGCATGCCGGAACATTTCGCGAGCGGTCTCGTTCTCCGCGCTTTGCCGGACGAGCAGCGCCGACTGCCCGCGCTGAAAGTATTCGTAGGCTTCCAGATTGCGGGTGTAGCGTTGCGCAACACGCCGCATTTCGGCCTCATTTACTTTCGCAGGGAGCATACGGAGAATCTTCGGCCCAAGCTCTTCCTGGATCGCGAAGAGGGCGCTCAGCGCGCTGTCGAAACGCTCGGACCACAGCTGCTTTCCGGTCTCCGCGTTCGTGAGATAGACGTGCAGCCGCAGACGCTCCTCGACGCGCTGGACGGTGCCGGACACAAGATAGCGGATCGGTGGAGTATCGGTCGGCAGCTCGCTGCGCGCTTGGCCGCTCATGGGCTCGATGCCGATGACCCAGAGCCCGAACACCTTCGACAGGTCGGTCACGAGGTCCGCTGTGATGGCGCGAGCCAGGAGTACCTCCTGTGGGTCGTTGCTCAGTGCCTGGAACGGCCTGATGGCAACAGTCGGTTGCGCTGTACGGGACGCTTCGGTGCTTGTCAGTGGTGCCCGATCCGGCGGGACGTCGGTTGAGCGTTCGTCGCCCTTAATCCACCAGACTCCACCTGCGGCGAGCAGCAGGGCGGTCATACCCGCTCCCGCTATCCATCGGGCGCGCCGTTTGCGGTCGAGGTGTGAGCGTTCTGAATCCGGCCGAACCGCTGCGGAGGAAGTTTCCGCCGACCGGACCACTGGGGCGATCAGCCGATAGCCCCCCTTCGTGATCGTCTGGATATAGACCGGCGCCTCCGGCGTATCCCCAAGTGCCTTCCGCAACTTGATGACGACCTGGGTAAGGGAGTCATCGCCCACAATCAAGCCGGACCAAATGGCTGAAAGCAGCGCCTCCCGGCTCACGACCTGTCCTCGGCGGTCCGCAAGGTAGACGAGAACTGCCATGGCCTTGGGCTCGAGCGTTACGGTCTTGCCCGCGGCCGAGATTTGATGCAGCGCGGGCTCGATCTTCCACTCGCCGACCTGCAGCCCCTCCTTGTGCGGCGCCGCAGGGGATTCAGTGTCAACGGGCATTATTCAGCCCCACGGGTAGCCTCAATCCAACGTGCTGAATTATCCGGCGTTTCTCACCCTTCGCTAAAGCTTAGTCGTTTCTTCGGGACTTTCTTTCCAGGCTCGCGTTCAATGTTCCTCAAGTATACGTTGAGCCGCGCATCTTATCGGACTCAGACGGTACTACTACAGTCCCCGGATTGCAGAGATCGGGCAAATGGACAGGAGGCAAGTATGAGAAACAGAGAAGCTGGCTCGTGGAAAGTGCGTTCGCTGACGGGGCTGAAATCCGCCCTGATTGTTTCGTACTTCATGCTTTTCCTTTCTGGCTGCGCCACCATTCAGGGGGAAAGGGAAATTCAAAGCGCCAGATTTGAGTTCGCGCTGATCGGCGACGTGCCTTATGACGCCAGGCACGAAAGGGAGTTTGCCAATGTAATGAAGGAAATGAACGCGGCTGACTTAGCCTTTGTCGTTCATAACGGCGATTTCTGGTATGACGGCTCGGCGTGGACCGAGCAACTCGGCGGTTTTCCGCCGTGCGGCGACGATACTTTCGAGCATCGTCTGGGCCTGGCGCAAAGTTCGAGCCATCCTTTCATACTTGTTGCCGGCGACAACGAGTGGGCCGATTGTCACCGGGCAAAGCCGCGCACGTATGACCCGCTCGAGAGACTGACAAAGCTCCGACGAATGTTTTTCCAGGGTGATCACAGCCTCGGCCGGCGCACCATGCGGCTCACGCGCCAGAGTGAAAACGCCCGCTACGCCAAGTTCCGCGAGAACGTGCGCTGGACCTACGGCGACGTGCTGTTCGTCACGCTCCACGTGATCGGCAGCAACAACAACCTGGGGCGTACACCGGAAATGGACGCGGAATATGCGGAACGGACCGCGGCCAACCTGGCGTGGATGAGAGAGGCGTTCGATCTGGCCGTGCGCAGCGGAAGCAAGGCGATCATGATCATTGCGCAAGGCAATCCCCGGTTTGAAAATTCCTGGCCAGGATACGTGCAGCAGAGGTACATGCTGGCGGGCCTGGGGTTCAAATCACCTGAAAAGAGGAGAGCAACCGGCTTCGACGAATTCCTGGCTGCGCTGGAGAAGGAGACCGTGGCGTTCGGCAAGCCGGTGGTCTACGTGCATGGAGATACTCACATCTTTCGCGTCGACAAACCCTTGTTCGGCTCCACAAGCCGCCGATCCATTGAAAACTTCACGCGGGTAGAGACCATTGGCTATCCTGATACGCATTGGGTTCGGGCGATCGTCGATCCCGGAGACCCGAACGTATTCAGCTTCCGACAACAGATCGTGAAGGAGAACCTGGTCAAGCATTGAGCAAGAAAAACCGCCGGGGTCCGAGTCGGGTTTCCCTGCCGCTCCCTGCTTGGTGGAGGTTATTGCGAGGCGGGCTGGGCTGCTCCCTGGGGGCCACTTTCCGGTGGTCTCGCGTAGCGTCCTAGCCTAACAATGTCAGTCCGCAGTGACCCCGGCGGTCTTCACCATCTTCGCCCACTTGGCGACTTCGGACTTGAGGTAGGCCGCGAATGACTCGGGCGATCCCGGCTTCGTTTCCAGTCCCATGGCGTCGAGACGCGCCTTGACGTCCGCGAGATCGAGGATCGGATTGATCTCCCCATTCAGCCTCTTCACGATCGCAGCGGGAGTTTTCGCGGGCGCGAAGTAGCCGACCCACGAGCGCTCCTCGAAACCGGGAAAGCCCGCTTCGGTGACGGTCGGCACCTCCGGCAGCGCGGGAACGCGCGTCAGGCTGGAGATCGCCAGCCCCTTCAGCCTGCCGGCCTTGATGTGAGGCACGACGGGCGGCATGGACAGGCTCAGCACCTCGACCTGGTTCGCAAGCGCCGCGGCGGTGGCGGGGCCGCCGCCCTGGAAGGGCACATGCGTCGCGTTGAGACCGGCGAGCGAGCGCAGCAGGTAATCCCCGGCGAGATGCGATGAGCTGCCGACTCCGGCCGTGGCGTAGGTGACGTTCTTTCCTTTGGCCGAGCGGATCAGATCCTGGAGGGTCCCTGCCGAATTCGACGCATGCACGGCGAAGAGGCCGGGCGTGGAACCGGTAAGCGCGACGGGCACGAAGTCCCTGTAGATGTCGAAGCCGGGGTTTTTGTAGAGGCTGGCATTGATCGAGATCGCCGCGGTATTGACGAGCAGCGTGTAGCCGCGAACGCGACGACAACCCGCACCGGTTTCGTCGGATAAGCCTGCCGTGAGCCTGTCGAAGCGGTCTGGCCGTGTGCGGACAGGCTCAGCGCGGAAAAAACGAGGACGAACGTGCTACGGGCGAGCGCGAAAGTCATCTATCCGGCGTCGAAGAGCCGCTTCAGCCGCGTGACCGCCGAATGCGGGCTGGTCAGCACTTTGCGCCCGGGCTTCGCGGGAATGCCGGTCGCGGCGCGCGCCATCGAGAACTGGCCGAGCACCAGCGCATCGCACGGGCCCATCTCGGCGGCCGCCGCGGCGATCAGCTGGTCGTGCTCGGCGGCGCGGCCTTTCTGAAGCGCGGCGATGGCCGCCGGCACGGTGCGTGTTTTGAGCTTCAGCTGGATGCCGCGGCTCGCCGCCAGGTCCTCGAATTCCTTCCTGAGGGATGGAATGCTGGGCTCGAAGGTGGCGAGCAGCGCGAGGTCGGGGCCCGCCGCCAGCGCTTCCTCCAGCATCGCTTCGTTGGGCTTCAGCACCGGCACGCGGACCGCCTGCTTGGCGGCGTCGATCGCCGTGCCGAACGCCGAGCAAGTGAAGAGCACCGCATGAGCGCCGCAGCTCTCGCAGTAGCGGGCGAGGGCGATGAAGCGCTCGACCATGGCGGGCGTGATGCCGCCGGCCGCCGTCAGGTCGGCGGGGAGCGAGTCGTCGAGCAGGTGCGTCAAGCGCGCCTGCGGCCACAGCTCGCGGAACACGTAGGCGACCGGCTCGATCGCGACCGGCATCGCGTGGACGAGCGCTATGCGGGGTGCAGTCATAGGAGCGCGATTGTAGCGGAATTTCTCGGAAAAGACAGGCAAATCAAGCCCTAGAGGACGGGGCGCCGGCCGCATCCCGGATTGAAGCGGCGCCTGCAGATGCTCGTTGACGCATCTCTCCATGGCAATCTAGCATGCGTACTAAAGGGCGGACGATCCGATCCGTCCTCATCCAGGAGGAGGAGTCACCGTGCGGTCCCCCCAGATCTGGTTTGCGCCACTGGCAATGCTTGCGTGCTCGTTCACGGCGCAGGCGCAGGGGTATCCGGCCAAGCCGGTGCGCATACTGGTCGGATTCGCGCCGGGTGGCGGCACCGACATCATGGCGCGCGCGGTCGGAGCGAAGATGACCGAATCCCTGAAGCAGCAGTTCGTCATCGAGAACCGCCCGGGCGCCAACGCCAACGTGGCGGCGAAGCTCGCCGCGGAATCCCCCGCCGACGGCTACACCATCCTGTTCATGTCGGTGGCGCACATCATGAGCAAGCCGGTGTACAAGAACCTTGGCTACGACATCGAGCGCGATCTCGCGCCGATTACGGTCGTGTCGGAGGTGTCGAACGTGTTCGCCGCCCACCCCTCGTTGCCGGCGAAATCGGTGAAGGAGCTGATCGCTCTCGCGCGCGCCAAGCCCGGGGAGCTGACCTACGCCACCTCCGGCGTCGCCAGCCCCGAGCACTTCGCCGGAGAGATGTTCAAGATGATGACGAAGACCAACCTGCTGCCGGTTCCCTACAAAGGCGGCGGGCCGATCGCCATCGACCTCATGGCCGGGCACGTCATGACCAGCTTCAGCACCATGCCGCCGATCATCCCCCATATCCGGGCCGGGCGCGTGAAGGCGCTTGCCGTGACGAAGGACAAGCGCGCAGCGGTCCTGCCCGACGTGCCCACCGTCGCGGAAACCGTGCCGGGCTACGCGATGAGCACCTGGTATGGCGCGGTGGCGCCGGCAAAGACACCGCGCGAGATCGTCGTGAAGCTCAATCAGGAAATTCTCAAGGCGCTCGCGGATCCGGACGTGAAGGAGCGCCTGGCGCTGCTCGGCGCGGATATCGTCGCCAGCAGCCCCGAGCAGACCGCGGCGATCTTCAGGGCGGATCTCGCGAAATACACCAAGGTCGCGCAGGCGGCCGGCATACGCGCGGACTGAATGCAACCGCAGATGAGCGCGGGTAGACACGGATAATTCGATACAAACGCCACGCCACCACGGGAGGACCCCATGTCTTGCATTTCGCGCCTCGTTCGAGCGTTCGTTTTATTGATTCTGGCCGTGCTGCCGGCATCGCTGCTCGCGCAGTCCTATCCCGTGAAGCCCATCCGCCTGATCATGCCGTTTCCGCCCGGCGGGCCGACCGACATCACGGGACGGGCGATTGCGCAGAAGCTCTCCGAGCAGCTCGGCCAGTCGGTGGTGCCCGAGAACCGGCCCGGGGCGGGCGGAAACCTCGGCCTGGAGCTCGGGGCGAAGGCGCCGCCGGATGGCTACGCCATCACGCTCACCGCGCCCCCGCTCGCGATCAGCCCAGCGCTCTACTCCAAGCTGAACTACAACGCGATACGGGACTTTGCGCCGATCTCGCTCGTGGCCGCGATCCACAACATCATGGTGGTGCACAACTCCGTGCCGGCGAATTCGCTGAAGGAGTTCATCGCGCTTGCGCGCCGCCATCCCGGCAAGCTCAACTTCAGCTCGAGCGGGGCAGGCAGCACCAATCACCTCGCCAGCGAGCTGCTGAAGCACAAGTACAAGCTTGACATGGTGCACGTGCCATACAAGGGCGCGGCGCTCGCGCTGGTGGCCCTGATGAGCGGACAGGTGGACATGGGGATCATGGCGGTGCCCCCGGCCATCCCGCAGGTCCAGGCCAACAAGGTGCGCGCGCTTTGCGTCCTGACCGAGCGGCGCGAGCCGGCTCTGCCCAACGTGCCGACTTCGAAAGAGGCCGGCGTCGACGACTTCGTGATGCCGATCTGGTACGGAATTCTGGCGCCGGCCGGCACGCCGCGCGAGATCGTCAACCGGTTGAATTCCGAGCTTCACAAGGCGCTGGCTTCCCCCGACCTGAAAGAGCGGCTGGCCGCCGCGGGCATCGAGCCCTTGACCGATACGCCGGAGCATTTCGCGGAATTCATCAAGAGCGAGACTGCGCGTTACGCCAGGATCATCAAGGACGCGGGCATCAAAATCGAATAAAACGGACGCTGCCGCGCCGTTTTATTTGCGCGCGTTGGAGCGGACGGCAAGCCGCCGCTCAACGCGCGCAGAGTTTAGCCGATCGCGTGACGAAGTGACGCGGTGGCGGGAATCCGAGGAGGAGACATGAAAACAATCGTCGACATCGCAATGGCGGCAATGCTGGCGGCGTGCGCATTGTTTGCCGCGCACGTTTCGGCCCAGCAGTACCCGTCGCGGCCGATACGAATCATCGTCCCGTTCCCGCCGATCGGGCCGACCGATGAAGTCGCGCGCCTCGTCGGGCACAAGCTCACCGAGGCGTGGGGGCAGCAGGTGGTGATAGACAACCGCAGCGGCGCCGGCGGCAACATCGGCATGGGCATTGCCGCGAACGCGCCGGCCGACGGCTACACGATACTGTTCGTGAGCTCGAGCTTCATGGTCAACCCGGGCCTCTACAAGAAGATTCCGTACGACCCGTACAAGAGCTTCATCCCGGTCTCGGTTCTTGCCGCCTCGCCCCACGTATTCTTCTCGCACCTGAGCCAGCCGGTGAAGTCCATCGCCGAGCTGATCGACGTGGTGAAGAAAGACTCGAAGAAATACAGCATCGCGTCGCCGGGGATCGGCACCGTTCCCCACCTCTCGGCGATTCTGCTGGGCCTCGACGCGAAGCTCGACCTGGTGGTTGTGCCCTATGCAGGCGGCGGGCCGTCGCTCCTGGCGGTGGTGGGCAACCAGGTGCCATTCGGTTGCCAGGCGATCCCGCCGGTGACGCCGTACATCAAGGCTGGCAGGGTGCGCGCGCTCGCGCTGACGAGCGACAAGCGCTCGGAAATCGTGCCCGAGGTGCCGACCATGGCCGAGCTCGGGTTCAAGGGACATGAAGCGGACACGATTTCCGGGATGCTGGTGCCGGCCGGAACGCCGGCCGCAATCGTCAAGAAGCTGCATGCCGAAGCGGTCAAGGCCATGATGGCGACCGACGTGAAGTCGCGGATTGCGGATCAGGGTTTCAACATCGTCGTGAGCTCGCCCCAGGAATTCACCGACAAGATCAAGCGCGACGTTGCGAAGTGGGGCAAGGTCGTCAAGGACGCCAATATCGTCGTGAACTAGAGGTGTCAGCAACCTTTTCGGGATCCTAGTCCGGCGCGACGAGGACGACCTGGTCGCGGCGCACGTTGAGAAAGGGCGCGGAGAAGATCCTGCGGCCCTCGAGATCCCAGACCTCGGCCCGGGTGACGGCGAAGAACGCCTTCGCATCGAGCATATAGTCGGTGAGCCGGGCTCCGGGTACGAGCTCGATGTCGCCCTTGATGCGATAGGACCCCGCGAGGATTACCACGCGCGTCCGGTATTCGTTTTCTGCCATCGGGCACCTCCTGAGAAACGAGTCACGATTGCTGCTTCTTGAGCGCGGCGGCGCGGATCGCGGAAAGGGTCGTCCGCGTCGTGATCGCCTCCGGATCGATGCGCAGCTCGATGAGCGACGCGCTCTTCGCGTTCCACGCGCGCTCGAACGCCGCCCCGAAGTCCGCCGTTTTCTCGACCATCTCGCCGTGGAGCCCGTAGGCGCGGGCGAGCGCGGCGAAGTCGGGATTCTTCAGCTCGGTGCCGCTCACCCGCCCCGGATGATCGCGCTCCTGGTGCATGCGGATCGTGCCGTACATGCCGTTGTTGACGACGAGGAACACGATCTTGAGACCGTATTGCGCGGCGGTCGCCAGCTCCTGCCCGTTCATGAGGAAATCGCCGTCGCCATTGAACGAGATCACCGGCCGCTCGGGCTGCGCGAGCTTGGCGGCGACGGCGGCCGGGACGCCGTAGCCCATCGAGCCGACGGTAGGCCCCAGCTCGGTGCGGAAACCGGGGTAGGGATAGAAGCGGTGGACCCAGCCCGCGAAATTGCCCGCGCCGTTGGCGACGATGGTCTCGGGCGGCAGGCGCTTGGCGAGATACGCTACCACTTCGCTCGGATTGAGGTCGCCCGGCGCGGGAACGGGCTTGAGCCACGACTCGTAGTCCGCTCGCGCCGAACGGGTCCAGTCCCGCCACGCCGACGCATCCACCGGCGCGAGCGTTGCCGCCGCCCGCGCGAATTCCGGCATCCCGGAATGGATCGGCAGATTCGTCTCGTAGATCCGACCCAGATCCTCGGCGCCGGGCGCCACGTGCACGAGTTTCTGCGCCGGTCGCGGCACGGCGATGAGCGAGTAGCCGCCGGTCGTCATCTCGTCGAACCGCGCCCCGATCGAGAGCAGAAGGTCGCAGCTTTTCACGCGCTCGGCGAGCGCGGGGTTGATCCCGATGCCGACGTCGCCGACGAAGTTCGGCAGCCGGTTGTCGTAGAGGTCCTGGCAGCGAAACGCCGTGCCGACCGGGAGGTGGTTGGCCTCCGCGAACGCGCGCACGCCGGCGCAGGCCTCGGCATTCCAGCCGCCGCCGCCGAGGAGCACGAAGGGGCGCTTCGCCCGCGCCAGCATCTCGCGCAGCCTGCCGAGGTCGGCCTCCCCAGGGTGCGCCGCGATGCGCTTGTAGGGACCGGTATCCGCGACGGTGGCGGTCTCGGTGAGCATGTCCTCCGGCAGCGCCAGCGCCACCGGGCCGGGGCGCCCCGACATCGCGGTGTGGAACGCGCGGCTCACGTATTCCGGAACGCGGTGGGCGCGGTCGATCTGCGCGACCCACTTGGTGAAAGGACCGTACATGCGGCGATAGTCGATTTCCTGGAACGCCTCGCGCTCCACGAATTCATTCCCGACCTGCCCGATGAAGAGGATCATCGGGCTCGAGTCCTGGTGCGCGGCGTGCACCCCGATCGACGCGTTGGTCGCGCCGGGGCCGCGCGTCACGAAGCAGATGCCGGGCCGGCCGGTCAACTTGCCGTAGGCTTCCGCCATGTAGGCGGCGCTGCCGTCCTGGCGGCAGATCACGTACTGGATCGTATCGCGCGCGTCGTAGAGCGCGTCGAGCACTTCGAGGTAGCTCTCGCCCGGCACGCCGAACGCGATATCCACTCCGTGGACCTTGAGCGCGTCGATCAGTAATTGGCCTCCAGTTCGGGTGAGGGTGGTCTCGGAGATCTTCATGTGCTGATCCTGCGGGATGATTGCAATGCGGAGCTTCCGTGACGGCTCGCAAAGCCTATCACGATCCGCGCGCGGCGTGGCGTTGACGCGCCGTTCGATTTCTTCCTACCATGCGTGCTCCCGGAAGGAGGGAAGATGAGCGAGCTGTGGCGACTTTCCGCGGTCGAGGTGGTGCGCATGCTGAAGCGCCGAGAAGTGTCGCCGCTGGAGCTGATCGACGCCGCTGCGGCCCGCGTCGAGGCGACCAACCCGAAGATCAATGCGCTCGTGACGCTGTGCTACGACCGCGCGCGGGATCACGCGCGGCGCATCATGGGCGAACGGCGCGCGGATCCGCCGGCGCATTACCTGCATGGCCTGCCGATTGCGGTCAAGGACGGCACCGACGTGGCGGGGGTGCGCTGCACTTCCGGCTCGCGCATCTACGCGGACCGCATCGCGCCCGCGTCCGACGTCGTCGTGCAGCGGCTGGAAACGAACGGCGCGGTGGTGGTCGGGAAATCCAACCTGCCCGAATTCGCCGCGGGCGGCAATACGTTCAACGACGTCTTCGGCGCGACGCTCAATCCGTGGGACGTGCGCACGACCTCGAGCGGCTCCTCGGGCGGGTCGGCGGCGGCGCTCGCGACCGGGCAGGTCTGGCTCGCGACCGGCGGCGATTTCGGCGGCAGCATCCGCACGCCCTCGAGCTACTGCTCGACGACGGGGCTACGCCCGAGTCCGGGCATGGTCCCGCGTGGTTCGCGGCAGCCGTTCAATCCGCTGTCGGTGGAAGGGCCGATGGCGCGCGACGTCGCGGACACCGCCCTCATGTTCGACGCCGAAGCGGGGTGGCACCCGCTCGATCCCCTGTCGCAGGTGGGTCCGCATCCCAGCTTTTCGGAGGCGGCGGCGCGCCCGCAAAAGCCGGGACGGGTCGCGTTCAGCACCGACCTCGGCATCGCGCGCGCGGTCGACCGCGAGGTGCGCGCGGCGTGCCGGGCGGCGGCGGAGCGGCTCTCGCGCGAGGGGGTCGCGGTCGAGGAAGCGCATCCCGACCTGGCTGATGCGGAGAAGATCTTTCTCACGCTGCGGGGCGCAGTTTTCGTCGCGCGCCACGCGCAGCTCATGGAGAAGTACCGCCACCTCTACAAGCAGGAGATCATCGACAACACCGAGTTCGGCCTCAAGCTCACGCCGCGGGAGATCGTCGAGGCCGAAGTCGCCCAGGGCGAACTGATCCGACGTGCGGCACGGTTTTTCGAGAAATACGACTTGCTGATACTCCCGGCGGTGACCTGCCCGCCGTTCGATGTCAATCAGCGCTACCCCGCGGTAGTGGACGGCATCCGCTTCGAAGGCTACATGGGGTGGCTTGTCCTGACGCTCGCCATCACCGTCACCGCCTGCCCCGTGATGGCGCTGCCGGTCGGCTTCACCGCTTCCGGCCTGCCGATCGGTTTGCAGCTGGTGGGGCCGCCGCGCAGCGAGGCGAAGCTCATTGCGATGGCGTCGTATCTGGAAGCGCTGCTGGACGTGAAACCGAAGACGCCCATTGACCCGCGTTGACCACCCCAGCACTTCGTGCGTCCCCTCCTTGAGAAGGAGGGGAGGAGCGCAGCGAGGGGTGGTACAAAAAAACCCCGGCATAAGCCGGGGGAAACAGGGGAGGGATAGAACCGCGCCGGGTGTAATGCTGCCAGCACAGTCCTAGTCCCGCTTGTCTAGCATGGGCCGTGCCAGATCGGATTGGCTATGGGTTTCAACGGGTTGTCGATGCCATTGGCATTGCCGTGGAGGCAAAACTGTCGCCGGCAAGAGACGGAACTATTTCTCACGCGGGACATCTGGCTGAGCCGCAGCACGTTTTTCTGTCGCCCGGCCCCGACAACGATGCCGAGGGCTGACAATTGAGCGAATTTCCCGTGCACTCTATATGTTCATTGGCTGACGTCTGGTCGATGTGAGCGACGCGAAACCGCTTCCGCTACAGGGCATCAAGGTCATCGAGCTCGGCACGCTCATCGCCGGGCCGTTCTGCGCGCGCCTGCTCGCCGAATTCGGGGCGGAGGTGATCAAGATCGAGCCGCCCGGGACCGGCGATCCCCTGAGGAAATGGCGGAAGCTCCACCGAGGCACATCGCTGTGGTGGTACGCGCAGGCGCGCAACAAGAAGTCGGTGACGCTCGACCTCAAGTACGCGGAGGCGCAGGAGATCGTGCGCAAGCTCGTGGCGGGCGCGGACGTCGTCGTCGAGAATTTCCGGCCCGGCGCGATGGAAAAGTGGGGTCTCGGCTGGGAGCGGCTTTCGAAACTGAATCCCGGGCTCGTCATGGTGCGGCTCTCCGGCTTCGGGCAGACCGGGCCATATCGCGACCGTCCCGGCTTCGGCGCCATCGGCGAATCGATGGGAGGGATGCGTTACGTCACGGGTTACCCCGACCGGCCGCCGGTGCGTGTCGGCGTCTCGATCGGGGATTCGATCGCCGCCCTGCATGGCGTGATCGGCGCGTTGATGGCCCTGCACCACCGCAACGTCAACGGTGGTCGCGGCCAGTACGTGGACGTCGCGCTCTACGAAGCGGTGTTCAACATGATGGAGAGCGTGCTGCCCGAATACGACATGTTCGGCTTCGTGCGCGAGAGGAGCGGCGCCTCGCTGCCCGGCATCGTGCCCTCCAACACCTATGTCACGCGCGACGACAAGTATGTCGTGATCGGCGCGAACGCCGACCCCATCTTCAAGCGCATGATGAACGCGATCGGCCGGCCCGACCTCGCGAACGACCCCGCGCTCGCGCACAACGACGGGCGCGTGGCGCGCACCGAGGAAATCGAGAAGGTGATCGGCGACTGGGTCACCGCGCATGACCTCGAGCACGTGCTGCAGGTGCTGGAGAAGGCCGACGTGCCGAGCAGCAAGATCTACGACATTGCCGACATCGCGCGGGATCCCCATTACGCGATGCGCGAGATGATCCAGCAGTTCACGCTCGCTGACGGCAAGCCGCTCAAGCTCCCGGGGATCGTGCCGAAGCTATCGGATACCCCGGGCACCACGAAGTGGGTCGGTCCCGCGCTCGGCGAGCACACGGCCGAAGTGCTCGCTGCGCTCGGCTACAGCGCCGGGCAGCAGCAGGAGCTCAAGCGGCGCGGGATCATCTAGAAGTGTGCCGCCAGGCCTATTACGCCGATGATGATGAGATAAATGGCGACGATGTAGTTCAGGAGGCGCGGAATGATGAGGATGAGGACGCCGGCGATTAGCGCGACGAGAGGTCCCACGCTGACGATGGTGAGGTTCATATCATGTCCCTTCGTGTAGCACCTGCCGGTGCGGCGCCGCTTACGCCACAGCCGCAGGTGTCCGGTTTGGACAACGTCATTAACGCC
>JAHZNX010000289.1 GCA_020028375.1 Betaproteobacteria bacterium
GGTGCCCGCTAGCGGGCGGGGTGGTGGGAGCGAGGGCTGCCCACGCAATTACCCCGTCCTCTTCGCAGCCTTCCCACCCGTCCCAACTTGCTGCAGAAATTGGGCGTTCGTCGGCTCGGACGCATGCTCGCTCCCACCACCCCGTCACCTTCGGTGCCACCCCTCCTCCGGCAGGAGGGGAGGAAACCTGGTTAGGCGCTCTCAATACTTGTTGGCAATCGGCAGTTCCTGCGCCGGGAAGAGCGTGATCACCTTCGCGCCAGTCGGCGTCAGCACCACTTCCTCCTCGATGCGCGCGGCGGAGACGCCGTCCTTCGCCGGGCAGAAGGTCTCGACCGCGAACACCATCCCGGCTTTCAGCTCGTAGGGGTCCTTGAACGAGTTCAGCCGCGAGATCAGCGGCCGCTCGTGCAGCCCCAGGCCAAGCCCGTGGCAGAAATTGAGCCCGAACGCGGCCATCTCGCTCTCGAATCCGATCTCCCGCGCCTCGGGAAACGCCTGCGCGACGCGCTCGGTCGTGATACCCGGCCGCAGGAGGTCAATCGCGCCGTCCATCCATTCCCGCGCCTTGCGGTAGGCCTCGTGCTGCGCCTCGGTCGCCGAGCCCACCGTGAACGTGCGGTAATAGCATGTCTTGTAGCCCATGTAGCTCTGGATGATGTCGAAATAGGCCTGGTCGCCGGGCCGGATCATGCGGTCGGTGAAATTGTGCGGGTGCGGGCTGCAGCGCTCGCCGGCGATCGCGTTGATCGCCTCGACGCAATCCGAGCCCATCTCGTAGAGGCGCTTCGTCGCCATCGCGACGATCTCGTTCTCGCGCACGCCCGGCTTGAGCTGCTCGTAAATATCCTGGTAGACGCCGTCGCCCATCGCCGCCGCGATGTTGAGCAGCGTGATCTCGTCGTGGCTCTTGATCTCGCGCGCGTCCAGCATCATCTGCTGGCAATCCCGAACCTCGATGCCGAGCTTCTGCAGCGCAAAGAGAAAGCCCGGCTCGACGATGTCCACGCCGAGCGGCATCGTTCCCACCCCCTCCTCGTCGAGGATCGCCTTGATCTCCGTCGCGGCGTCCTCGAACAGGCCGACCCTGGGATGGATCGCACCGCGCATGCCGGGATTGCCGGCGCGCCAGTGATTGGTCGGCAGCCACGGGCAATAGAGCCGGTGGTGGCGCGCGGCCGACCCGAAATCCCACACGTAGGGATCGCCGTTGCCGGTCAGCAGGCAGTAGCGGATCAGCTTGTCGCGCGCCCATTCCCCGATGACCGTGGATGAGATGTAGCGGATGTTGTTCTGGTCGAAAACCAGCACCGCGCCCAGGCCCGAGCCCGCGAGCGCCTTGCGCGTGCGCGCGAGGCGGTAGTCATGCAACCGCCGGAAATCCACCCGCTCCTCGAAATCCACCTGCATGCGCCCCGGCGCCTGCAACGGTCGCTCCCAGCGGTGGCCGGGATCGGGGTGGCCCGTCATGGCCTCGGCCAGCGTCTGCCTGCGCCGGCCTTTCTCTCGGTCGATCGATTCGCCCTTGATGACTGCCGGCTCCATGCTCTTCTTCGCCATTGGGCTGTCCTGGGTAATGGTCAAACGCGTTCCGGCACCGGGAACTCCTGGGGAATGTCCAGTATCACGTGGCCGATCTTTTTTCCGGATTCTACCGTTTCGTGGGCGGCGGCGGCTTCGGTGAGCGGGAAGCGCGCGGCAATCGCAAACTGGGGCCGTCCCCCGGCGACCCAGCGCGCGATATCGGCTATGGCCTGGCGCTTGGCGGCGTCGGGCATGGTGTAGACGAACACCATGCGCACCGTGATGTTGCGGCTCCGCAGGCGCGAGGGCAGGACCGCATCCTGCGTCGCCGCCGCGGCATAGGTCGCGATCACCGCCGCGGGCCGCAGCGCCTTCTCGTATGTCGGCAGGTTGACCCCGAGCTCGACATCCACCACGCGGTCCACGCCCTTGCCCCGGGTCAGCGCATCGAGCCGCTCGGCGACGTTCTCGGTCCGGTAATCGATCGTGGCATGCGCGCCGCCCTTCAGCGCATGCGCGGCTTTTTCCGGCGAGCTGACGGTGGCAATGACGCGCGCGCCGGCCCAGCGCGCGAGCTGCACCGCGTATTGCCCGACGACCCCGGCGCCGCCCGCCACGAGCACCGTCATCCCGCGGATCGGCCCGTCGGAAAAGAGGCACCGGTGCGCGGTCATGACCGGGATGCCGAGGCAGGCGCCCTGGGCGAAGGACAGCTTGCGCGGCAGCGGGACCGCCAGCGCCGCCGGCAACGCGATGTACTGGGCCGACGTTCCCGAGGCGCGCTGCCATTGGCCGTTATAGGTCCACACCCGCTGGCGCAGCCGCGACTTTGACACGCCAGGGCCCACGCGGTTGATCTCGCCCGCTCCATCGCTATTGGGAATCACCCGCGGCGGAATCACCGGGCGGCTGCCGGCGCGCGCCTTGACATCCGAAGGGTTGACCGCGGACGCGTGCAGCCGCACGCGCACTTCACCCCGGCCGGGAACCGGGTCCGGCTGCTCTCCGACCCGCAATACCTCGCGCGCCGCGCCGTGCTTCTCGTACCAGGCGGCCAGCAATCAGGCGCTCCGGGCGCAACACGCCACGCTCACGTCTTGCCGGCACCGAGCTGCGTTGCCATCCAGTCGGCGGTCTGGTCGCGGTAGCGATACCACAGGTTGTTCACGACGTGGTTGCCGCCTTCGACGATGGACAGCACGCACGGCCCCGATACCTCCGCCGCGAGCTGCTTCGCCGCATCGACCGGGGTCAGCCGGTCCTTGGTCCCGGCGACGATATAGATCGGGCAGGTGATGTTCTTCGCGATGCCTTTCAGCGTGACGCGCAGTGCGACCTTGCCCGCCTCCTCGAGGTTCGCGCTCTTGGAGCGCACGCGAAACGCTTCCACGTTCATGACCGGGCGCCCCTCGAAGCTCGCCGAGCGCTCGTAGGCACCGGAGAGGGCGACGCACGCCTTGAAGCGCTTGTCGAACGCCGCCGCGCGCGGAGCGTAGTAGCCGCCGAACGACACGCCCCAGATGCCGAGGCGGGCGGCATCGACATCCTTGCGCGTCTCGATGTAGTCGATGACCGCCTTCACCGGCTTCTCGTACTCCGGGCAAATCGCGAAATCGTACTCGGCCTCGCCCTGCCCCGGCCCGTCGAACGCGAGCGTCGCCACGCCGCGCTTGAGGAAGCGCTGCTCGTAGTCTCCCATCTCCTCCTTGGTCGAATCGAGCCCCATGCACATGACGACGATCGGAGGCTTCGCGGCGCCGCGCGGCTTGCGGAAGATTCCGTAGAGCTGCTTCCCC
>JAHZNX010000290.1 GCA_020028375.1 Betaproteobacteria bacterium
AGGCAGGAACGCCAACGACACCAGAAACGTCAGAAACGCCTTTACATTTTGCATCGTCGTCTACCCGTTCGGGTGCAACCGGGAACATAGGTAACAAAGTTAACCGGGAACATGGGTGACACTTTGGGTTACCGAAGGAAAGAGTAAGGGCTTGTGGTAGCTGTGGGAAACCGCGGCGGTTTTCCAAGGAGCGGTGGACGCGTTCTGTGCGTCCACGGCTCCGGCAGCTTCCACAGCCGGTTTTTCGATGTGGGGTCGCGCGCGCGGGAAGACGACCGCGTAGGAGGCTCCAGGAACGACGATCGGCAGCCGCCATGACCCGTACTATCCCCTGCAGGAGCTCCGCCGGCGGCTTCGTCGGCTCGCGGACGTTCCACGCGGTTCGCCTCCTGGCGCATGTTGTTAGGCTCGAATGACGTAGTCCCGCTCATCGACCCGTCCTAAGAGGACCTGACAGAAGTGAATCGACCAGATACCATCGTCGACCTCCTCGAGGCCGATGGGGTGTTGCTTCAGCGCGTTGGCGATGAAGAGCAGGCGCTTCTTGAACCGAAACGTCCCCGCGTTTGTGATGCGCTTCACGATGAAATGTCCGGGATATTCGATCGGCGGCAGGGTGCCGGTGTAGAGCCGAGGCGACGTCCCATACCGCGACGCGGGCGTGGCGCCCTCAAGGAACTGGTGCGGCCGCTCGTCGTTGTACTCGGCGCGGAAGCGATTGAACGCGCGCTGCTGGGGCGCGAGCGTGGCGCGGGGAGGGCGAATCGCCTCCGCCTTGAGCGTCTTGTGCATTCGTTCGTGCGCGCCGTTCTCCTGCGGCGACGCGGGTCTGGTGCGCTGATGCTGGATGCCGAGCCGCAGCCACCAGACATTGAGTTGCGACAGACCGTGAATCCCGGTCGTCGCGAACGGGACGCCATTGTCGGTGCGAATCGCGTCCGGCAGGCCGTACTCGCGGAACAGACGGTCGAAGACCGGACGCACGCCGAGTCCCTTGGTCGAGAGCAGGCCGTGACACGCGAGCAGGTATCGCGTGTGCTGGTCGGCCACGGTGAGCGGGTAACAATACACGCCATCGCGGGTGCGAAAGTGGCCCTTGAAGTCCGCGGTCCAGAGATCATTGGGGTGGACGGTCTTGATCGGCACCACGCCGGGATGCTGATAGTGGCGACGCCGGCGGCGTTTCTTGACCAGCCCCTGGCGCGCGAGCAGGTCCCCCGCCGTGCTGACGGCCGGGAGATCGATCGCCGGGTGGCGCGGGCCGAGCCAGTCCAGGAGCTTGTCCGGCCCCCAGCTCGGGTGCTGCCGCCGGGCCGCGCAGATCAGGTTCGCGACCTCGTCGGAAATCCGGTGCGGACACCGCCGCGGCGCCCGGCTGCGATCGCCAAGTCCCTCCCGCCCGCTCCGATCGAATCGGTCCAGCCACTTGTAGCCGGTTTTTCGACTGATGCCGTACCGCGCACTCAACTCGGCCATCGTGTACAGGTCCAACCGGTGATCGCGAATGAAGCGCTCTCGTTGTTCCATGGGTGCAGTCTCCAGCCAGGGCATCGATCAACCTCACAGTCGATCCCCAGCCTAGTGGGGTGTCACCCATGTTCCCGGTTTATTGTGTTACCTATGTACCCGGTTTGTACCAATAACGGCCCAACCAAGCGCTGCACCCGACGCCGCCCGCGTCGCTCGCGCGCCGCAGCCGGCGCGGGTGAGCGCCAACGTTAGACCGCTGAGATCTCAAAGGACGACGGCATGAGTGAAGGTAACTGGTTACCGCGTCAGTTGAGCGAGGCGCTCGTTGGATAGAAGTGCGGTGAGATGATCGGCGCCGGCGCGCGGAGCAAGGTGGTGAGCACGTCGGTGCTATCGAGTCCTCGCTGGTGCGCGGTGCGCAGGATCGTCGCCAGGACCTGTTGCGTATCAGCCCCGCGCCGAGACCGATTGCCGCCGCCGCACACCTTGCGCGTAATGACGGCCGGGCGCAGCGCCTGCTCGGCGCGCCAGTTGGTGGCATCGAGGGCCGGATCGACGAGGAAGCTGAAGAGCGCCGGCAACTCCACCGTGAGATGACGCGCGAACCGCTGCATCTCCGGGATCATTCCCGGGTCGGCGAGCACGTCGAGCAGCTGGTTGAAGAGATGCCCGCGCGCGACGTCGACGCCGTGCGCGGAGATCGTCCCAGCCGCGCGACGGTCCCGAACGACTAGCGCGTGGTGCAAGACCCGGGCGATCCGCGCGGGAAACCGGGCCCGCGGATGATCGCGCTGCAAGGTCCGACACCGCCGGAGCAGGTGGCCGAGACAGGTTTGATGGAACGCCTCGGTAAATTGGCGATACGGCGCCCAACCGTCGCGCCCGAGGCCGCCCGCGAAGTCCGCGCCGAGGACCGAGGCGGCGTCGCGAAAGCCGCGCCCGGCGCGAATGCAATAGACCGTCGTCGTGGCGGTCGCGAACACCCACAGCCAGTGCAGCAGCCCCTTCACCTTCCAGCCTGTTTCATCGGGAACCACGACGGGACTGGTGCGCACCGTCTCACACAGGGCCGCATAGGTCGGCTGGCCGTGAGCCGCCGCGCGGTGGAGGGCCCGCACCAACGCGCTGGGCGTCACGTGGAGCGCGAAGCGCGCACGGAAGAGGGTGGCGATCTTGCCGAACGAGAGGCCGAATTGCTTGTTGAGCATCACCGCCAGCGCAATGGCGCACGGGCCGAGTTGCACGGCGGCGGCGCCGAGCGCATCCGAGGTTTGGAGCGGATGCCGCCCCTGCACGCGGCGGTGGCAGCCGGGACACTGGCCGACATGGACGTCAAAGCGTCGCACGATCGGTTCGACCGGCGGCAGATCCTCTTGATACTGGGCGGCGACGTGTGTCTCGCGCACCGCATCGCCACAGGTGGGACAGGTCGGGGGCACTGGCACGTCATGCGTCTCGTGCACGATCGGGGGCACCGGGCGCTGCCCGCGGCGTCCATAGGCGGCTCCCGGCTTGCGCCCCGGACGGCGCGGCCGACGTTTCGGCGCGCCCTTCGAGAACGGCGCCGCTTGTCGCGCGCCCGCGCGACGCGCGGCCTCCAACTCGTCTTTCAGCCGCGTATTTTCGCGCTCCAGTCGGGCGCGCTCGCGCTCGACGCGGGCCCGTTCGGCCTCCGATCGTTCGAGCTCTCGTCGCAATCGCGCGTTCTCTTGCCGGAGCTCCTCGATCGGCCCTCTGGGTTTCTGATCGTCAGCGCGCCGGCTCACGCGCCTGTTATGCCAGAGTGCGTGATCGTGTAGAAGCAGAAAGATGTAATCGAATCGATCTCATGCGGTAATCAATTAC
>JAHZNX010000291.1 GCA_020028375.1 Betaproteobacteria bacterium
TACGTGCAGCACGACGGAAGTCCCCGCATCGCCACTCGCCCACAGTCTCTGATAGAACTCGCTCTGGCGTCCCACCGCCTGTCCGCCCACCCCGAGTATGACGTCGCCGCGCGCGAGACCGGCCTGCTCCGCCGGCGACTGCGGCAGCACGCGCGTCACCACCACGTGTCCCTGGATCTCCTCGGAATAGACGCCAAGCCAGGGCCGCGGCGGCTCGCGCCGGCGGCCGGTCGCGAGCAGGTCTTCGAGCAGCGGTTTCAGGAGGTCTATGGGGACGAACATGTTGCCCGGAAACGCCGCTCCGATCTCGAGAGCATCACTGACCCACAGCGAACCCACTCCCACGAGCTTGCCGTCGGCATCGAGCAGCGCAGCGCCGCTGTGCTCGAAGCGCGGTGGCGCCGTGAATATCCCGCCGTCGATCATGTATTCCCACCAGCCGGTGAAGCGGCGCCGCGACACCACGCAGGCGCGCGAGGCGCCGCCGGCCGCGCCGTGGGCCGCGACCAGGACGGTCGCAAGCTCCCGCACCTCGGCCGAGCTGCCTACCTCCAGGGGCCGGCAGTCGATGTTGGCGCGCAGCACGCCGAAGCCCGTGGCGTGGTCGTAGCCGACTACGCTCGCCGGGAAGACGCGCCCGTCTCCGGCAACGATCAGGATGGAGCCCGCCTCGAGTATCAGGTAGCCGATCGTGAGGATGAGCCCCTTCTCGCCGAACACCACCCCCGTGCCCTCGCGCTCGGCCCCGAGGTTCTCCGCAGTGCGTGCATCCGGCACCGCTTTTATGGAGAGCTTAACAACGCCTTCGAGCGGCACGTTGTCCGCGCGCAGCTCGGGCACGGCGAGATGGGCAGCACGCCAGGCGGAGAGGGCCGCGGTGAAGAAGGAGACGGTCACGGTCGGGATACGTGTGGAACGGCAGCAACCTGCCCGTTCCAGCGCGCACGGTTAAACCGGCGCATTACGTCCGGATTTAACCAATCTTATCGGGGCGCTTGCCGCCGGGCAACGGGTGCCGGCCGGCAAGCCGTAGGAGGTGACGGCGCGCTTAGGCGGGCGCCCGGTAGCGGACACCGATAATTTCGATCTCGGCCTCGCCGGCGGGGGTGGCGAGTATCACGACGTCCCCGCTGTGCTTCTTGAGCAGCACCCGCGCGATCGGTGACAGCCAACTCACCTGGCCGCGCTTCACGTCCACCTCGTCCACGCCCACGATGGTGATGGTGCGCTCCTCGCGCCCGCCGCGCACGTAGGCATAGGTAACTGTGGCGCCGAAGAATATCTGCTCGGAGGCGCCGCGCCGTGCCGGATCCACTACTTCCGCGTTGTCGAGGCGCTTGTTGAGATAATGGATGCGGCGGTCGATTTCGCGCAGCCGCTTCTTGCCGTAGATGTAATCGCCGTTTTCCGAGCGATCGCCGTTGGAGGCCGCCCACTGGATGGTCTTCACCAGCTCGGGGCGCTCGGCGTCGAGCAGCTTGCTCAACTCGGTCTTGAGCCGCGCGTAACCGTGCGGCGTGATGTAGTTTTTAACTTCCGGCGTGGACGCGGCAGCCGTTGCAGCGCGCCCGTTGCCGTTGCGCCCGTGTCCGTTGCCGTTGCGCCCGTTGCCGTTGCGATTACGCGAAAGTGTCGCTGTCTTGCTCATGGTGGGTGTGAGTGCGCTACGTTTCGAGCGGGGGAGCCTCATAGTATAGCAAAAACAACGTATTACTGGCGATAGCTGGGGCAACGCTCCAGTGTGACGCCCAAAAAGGGGGTCTTTAATTGTCGCTGCCGATTTCATATCGTAAAATCGGCTGGGAAAATCGATTCAACCCCCTGCCGTGCCTAGACAAAAAGAAACCCGGTCCTCGATCCAGGTCATCGACCGCATGATGAGCTTGCTCGGGGCCCTTTCCCGCCACGGCTCCCCGGTCAACCTCAAGCAGCTCGCCGCCGAGACGCGGCTGCACCCCTCCACCGCGCACCGTATCCTGTCCGTTATGGTGGGCAGCCGGCTGGTGGACCGGATCGAGCCCGGCACCTACCGCCTCGGGATCCGGCTGCTCGAGCTGGGCAACCTGGTGAAATCGCGGATCAGCGTGCGCCAGGAATCCCTGCCGCACATGCAGAGCCTGCACCAGGAGCTGGGTGAAACGATCAACCTGTCGGTGCGCCACGACGACGAGGTCGTCTATATCGAGCGCACCTCCGGCAACAACTCGATGATGCGCGTCGTCCAGATCATCGGCGCCCGCGCGCCGCTGCACATCACGGCGGTGGGCAAGATCTTTCTTGCCGAGGACGGCCCCGAGAAGTGCGCCGAATACGCCCGGCGTACCGGCCTGCCGCGCTACACCGACAATACGCTGACCGACGCCGACGCCCTCGCGAAGGAACTCGAGAAGGTCCGCCGTCAGGGCTATGCCTCCGACGACGAGGAGGCCGAGAAGGGTGTTTCATGTATCGGCGCCGGCATCTACAACGACGAGGGCCGGCTCGTCGCTGGCCTCTCCGTGTCCGCGCCCTCCGACCGGCTCAACAAGGCATGGGCCGCCCAGGTGCGCCAGACCGCGGAGAGAATCTCGCGAGCCATCGGCCACCAACGATAGGCAGGAAAGAGGCCCCTCGCGTGCTGGACCAGCCCCTTGTCATCGTTGACCTCGAGACCACCGGCGCCAACGCCGTGTACGACCGCATCACCGAAGTGGGACTCGTCGAGATCGAGCGCGGACGCAGCGTTGCCGAGTGGTCCACACTGGTGAATCCGGGCACGAGGATACCGCCGGCGATCCAGTCGCTCACCGGCATCACGGATGACATGGTCGCGCTCGCTCCGTCGTTCGCGGAGATCGCGCCGCGCCTGCTCGCGCGG
Source organism: Betaproteobacteria bacterium (assembly GCA_020028375.1). Lineage (GTDB taxonomy): Bacteria > Pseudomonadota > Gammaproteobacteria > Burkholderiales > SG8-41 > SG8-41. Next base: position 2,858 of record JAHZNX010000291.1, read on the forward strand.
CTCGAGGGAAGGCTGCTGGTCGCGCACAACGCCCGCTTCGATTACGGTTTTCTCCGGAACGAGTTCCGCCGCGCCGGGCTGCGCTTCTCAAGCCGCGTGCTGTGCACGGTCAAGCTTTCGCGCCGGCTCTTCCCGCGCGAGGCGCGCCACAATCTCGATGCGCTGATGGCGCGTCACGGCCTGGCGTGCGAGGCGCGCCACCGCGCGCTCGGCGACGCGCGCGCGGTGTGGCAGCTCTTGAGCCGCTGGCGGCGGGAATTCGCGCCCGACGCCGTCGCTGCCGCGGTGGACGCCCTGGTCCGGGCGCCCGCCGTCCCGGCGGGGCTGGCGGAGGGTGCGCTCGACGACATCCCGGAAGCTCCCGGCGTCTACCTTTTCTATGGAGAGAACGGCGCCGCGCTCTATGTGGGCAAGAGCATCAACCTGCGCTCGCGGGTGCTGGCGCATTTTGC
>JAHZNX010000059.1 GCA_020028375.1 Betaproteobacteria bacterium
CGGCACGTCCACGAAGCCGATCACGGTCCCGCCCGCGAGCGGCCAGTAGGCGAAGCCGAGGTCGATCGAGATGCCGCGCGCCTTCTCCTCCGGCAGGCGATCGGTGTCCACGCCGGTGAGCGTTTTCACCAGCAGCGTCTTGCCGTGGTCGATGTGTCCGGCGGTCGCTACGATCACTCTTCGCCCCTCAGAATCTCGACGCAAAGACGCAAAGACGCAAAGACGCAAAGGATAGAGAAATTGAATACTGCAACCTCATTATTGTTCCTCTTTGCGCCTTTGCGACTCTGCGTCCAGAATTTTGTCGAGTTTCAACTCGCCGAGCTGCGCGAGGAACTCGTCCTCGTGCTCGAGGCAGCGCAGATCCATGATGAACGCGCCGTCGCTGATTCGCCCGATCACCGGGACCGGGAGGGTGCGGAACGCCGCGGCGATTCCCGCGGCCAGCGCGTTCCGCCGCCTGCCGGGGGCGGCAACCGCGATCGCGTGGCTTGCGACGAGATCCACCGGCAGCGAGCCGCTGCCGATCTGGCTCTTTACCGGGACGACCTCGGCGCCGGCCTTGCCCCGCAGCGCCGACTCGACCGCAGGGAGCAGCCGCCGCGCCTGCGCTTCGATTTCCGCAGGCGGGCGGGTGAGGAACCTCAACGTCGGCAGCACGGTCTTCAGCCGCTCGGGATCGGCGTAGAGCCGCAATACCGCCTCCAGCGCCGCCAGCGTCATCTTGTCCACGCGCAGCGCGCGCTTCATCGGGTTCGTCCGGATGCGCTCGACCCATTTCAAGCGCCCGACGATAAGCCCTGCCTGCGGACCGCCCAGCAGCTTGTCGCCGCTGAAGGTGACGATATCGACGCCGGCTGCGAGCGCTTCGCGTGGCGTAGGCTCGTGCGGCAGTCCGTAGTCTTCCAGGTTCACCAGCATGCCGCTGCCGAGATCGCTGATCAATGGCACCTTGTGCCGGTGCGCGAGGGCAGCGAGCCGGTCTTCGGGCACCGCCGCCGTGAATCCCTGGATCGCGTAGTTGCTCGTGTGCACCTTCATCAGTGCCGCAGTGCGCGGGGAGATCGCCCCGGCGTAGTCCTTGAGGTGAGTGCGGTTGGTGGTGCCGACCTCGACCATCCTGACGCCAGCGCGCGCCATGATGTCGGGGATGCGGAAGGCGCCCCCGATCTCGATCAGCTCGCCGCGCGACACCGGCACCTCCTTCTTGAGCGCGAGGGTGTTGAGGACGAGATAGACCGCTGCGGCATTGTTGTTGACGACGAGTGCCGCCTCCGCGCCGGTCAATCGCGTGAGCCAGCGCTCGACGTGGCGGTCGCGCTCGCCGCGATCGCCCTCGTCCAGCTCGAACTCGAGGTTGACGGGGCGCGTCATCGCGCGTGCGACCGCCTGCGCGGCCTCCTGCGGCATGAGCGCGCGTCCGAGGTTGGTGTGCAGGACCGTGCCCGTGAGATTGAAGACGGGCCGGAGCGAGGGCCGCGTCTCGCGCGCGAGCCGCGCGGCGCACGCCTGCACGAAACGCGCTTCCTCGAAACCGGCGTGCGGAGCGACGGGGCGACGGCCGAGGGCGGCGCGCAGAGCGGCGAGCTCGGCGCGCGCCGCCTCCGTCACCAGGGTCCGGCCGTAGCGGGCGGCGAGCTCCGCGACCGCTCCAAGCTGGAGCAGCCGGTCGAGTGAGGGGATCGCGCGACGCGCGGCAGCCGCGGGATTCAGCATGGCGGGCACCGCCCGGACGTGAAACGCAGATTCAAGGTTGCGATCATTCTGCGCGAGACGTCACCGCGAGAAAGCGCGAAGAAGGGGGGTGGAAGTTTAGCTGATGTCCGGCTGTTGTGCTATCGTCGCGCCACAAGTTTGACGGAGGAGGGGCGATGAGAATGGCCATACGTGCTGCCGTTGCCCTGGCGGCGGCGATCAGCGATGAGAATGGCCATACGTGCTGCCGTTGCCCTGGCGGCGGCGATCAGCGCCTGCGGTGCGCTGGCCCAGAAACCCGCGTCACAACCGGGCTATCCGGCGCGGCCGGTCCGGTTCATCTGTCCCTACGTCGCGGGCGGCGCCGGCGACATTTTTACCCGCACCATTGCCCAGAAGCTCACGGAGGCGCTGGGACAGTCCTTCGTCGTGGACAACCGGCCGGGCGCGAACGGGGGCATCGGCACGGAACTCGTCGCCAGAGCCGCGCCCGACGGCCAAACTCTGTTGATGGGCAACAGCGGTCCACTGACGGTCAACCCGGTGCTGTACAAGAAGCTGCCGTACGACCCGATCAAGGATTTTGCGCCGATCACGCAGGGCACTTCCTACATGTACGTGCTGGTGGTGCCGGCAGCGTTGCCCGTTACCGGCCTTGCCGAATTCACCGCGCTGCTGAAGGCGAAGCCGGGGCAGCTGACCTACGGCTCGACCGGCATCGGAGGCGGTAATCACCTGGCGGGCGAGCTGTTCAACCTCATGACGGGCACTCAGTCCGTCCACGTGCCCTACACGGGTAGCGCTGCCGCGCTCGCGGCGCTGCTGGGCGGGCAACTGAACTACATGTTCGACACCGTGATCACGGCGGTGCCGCACCTGCGCGCCGGGCGGCTGCGCGGCATAGGAGTAACCGCGTTAAGGCGCGCTTCCGCCCTGCCGGAGGTGCCGACACTCGACGAGCTGGGACTGACGGGCTTCGAGCTCACCCAGTGGCAGGCGGTGGTCGCCCCGGCCGGCACGCCGAAGCCGGTGGTGGACCTGCTCTACCGCGAGGTGGCGCTGGCGCTCAAGATGCCGGACGTCGTCGAGCGGCTGGCGACGCAGGGCGGCAACCAGCTGGTCGGCAACACGCCGGAGGAATTCGCGCAGGTCATCAAGGACGACCTCGCGAAATACGCAAAGCTCATCAAGGCGGCGAAGATCCAGGTGCAGTAGGAATCCTTAAACTCGTACCGCGGAAGAACCCGCGTCCAGGTAGCCCGTTTCGCGGCGTTCCCGCCGTCCTGCGGCGGCGCGGCGCCGAATTCTCACGGTCGCTGGCTGTCAAACATCGATGAACCCGGACCGGTTGTCGCCGGCGCCCGACACCTGCCCTCGCCGTCCGCTGCTACGGCGCCACCGCCACGAGACAGAAAGGATCCCGCATGACTACCTTCCGCGCCGTCTCCCTCATCGCGTGCCTGTCCGGAGTCGCGGTCCTCGCCTTCGGCTGCAAGACGGTCACGACCAGCGAGACGTTCCGGTACGGATTTTCCGACCTCCAGCCGAACACCGCCTCCAAGGTGGCGCCCCCGACCCCGGCCGATCTCCAGCTCAACGCGAAATCGTGGAAGCACGAATGGCGCTGCGACGCCTTCGACACCTGTGACACCGACTTCCTCAGCACCGTGTTCGTGTTCGACAGGCGCACCGGCAAGGAGCTGACGTGGAACCGGATCGAGGCGTTCCAGCGGGACGACTGCAACGCCTCGCGCAACGACCGGGAAAGGTACAAGACGGTCACCGACACGGAGGTCGTGTCGCTCGGGTGGGGCGACGGCCGCAAGGGGAAATACGAGCAGGTCAGCGCCTTTCTCGTCTTCTACGCCGATTGGGGGAACGTCACCGCGCGCCTCCGCACGATCGCGTGCCCCGGACTGGACGAAGCCGTCACTCCCAAATCGACCGCGCCGCGCTGACGGCGAGCGCGAGCTTCGCGCGCATCTCGTCCTCGGTGAGCGGGTTGCCGGCGACGGTGCTCGCGAGGCCGCACTGCGGGCTGATCGCGAGCCGCTCGGGCGCGACGAATCGCGCCGCTTCCTCGGCGCGCCGCTTGAGCGCGGCAGGATTGAATTCCCTATCGTTGTGACGGCGTCGCGGCGCGCTTCCGCCCTGCCGGAGGTGCCGACGCTCGACGAGCTCGGGCTGAAAGGCTTCGAGCTCACGCAGTGGCAGGCGGTGGTCGCGCCCGACGGCACGCCGAAGCCGGTGGTCGATCTGCTCTATCGCGAGGTGGCGAAGGCGCTGAAGATGCCGGATGTGGTCGAGCGCCTGGCGACGCAGGGCGGCAATGAGCTCGTGGGCAACACCCCGGACGAGTTCGCGCAGGTGATCAAGAACGACCTCGTGAAATACGCAAAGCTCATCAAGGCGGCGAAGATCCAGGTGCAGTGACGATTACGCGCGTCAGGCGGCTGCGCTCAGCGGGCCGGTGCGCGCGCTCCTCACGGCCGCCGGAGACGCCTCGCAGCGGGCGCTCGCCCGTTCCGCACGAAGCGCCGCGGCGAGCCTGTCCTGGCCGGAGCGGGTTGCCGCCTCGATCAGGGTGAGATCGAGCAGGTCGCGCTGGGCGTGGCTGCCGCCGAACCGGTGCGCGTAATGCCGGATGGGCCGCAGCAGCCGGACGGTTTCGGCGTAATCGCCGTCGCCGAACGCCTTGATCGCCCGCGTCGCGGGATGGCCGACCTCGCGCGTGAACTGCGCGTTGTCGCCCGCCGCGTCCATCGCGGCGCGCTGCGCTTCCAGCACGGCATCCGCAGCCCTCGCCCGTCCGGCACCGACAAACGCCATCATGGCGTGCATGTCGTTGAAGGCGTAGTTTCCGGCGGCTGCGACCGTCTCCCAGTTCCGTGCGACGGCTTCCCAGCGATTGCCGACATTGACGCCGCGCAGATGGAGCCGCCACAGCAGCGCCGAGGCATCGATCATTTCGAGCACGATGTTCGAGGCCTTGCCGTAGACGGGGCCGCCGAAGAGCGCGAGCACCTCGCCGACCTCGTCCAGGCCGAGATGGAACAGCGCCACGTGCCACCAGTTGTGCACGGCGAAGAAGCTGTCGCGCGCCCAGTTGTCGGTATTCGCGCGCATCCAGGCGATGCCCTCGCGGCGGCGGCCCTGCATTTCCATCACATGCGCCACGGCGTGCTGACCCCAGCCGTCGCGCGGCTCCAGTTCGACGCTCAGCCGGCCCTGCGCCTCGGCGTGCAGGTAGTCGCCGGTTTCCTCCAGCCCGAACGCGTGCATGCCGAGCACCGCGTGGTAGCCGGGCACGCCTTTGCTCCAGGCGGGCAGGGCGCGGGCGATCCGGTCGCGCAGCATGCGCGAGTCTCCGGTGAAGAAGTCGATCTGGTGCCCGGCCTGGAGCGCCAGCGCATCGCGCGGATACTCCACGGTCAGGTCCTCGAGAGCCCGGCCGGCGGCGCGCCAGCGCCCCTCGGTCAAGTGCCCGATTGCCTGCCGGTGGCGCGTCTCGCGCTCGTTTGCGGGAAGCGCCGCCGCCGTCGCGTGGGCGTCGCGCGCCACCGGCAGGCCGCCGGGCTCCGTGCCCATCAGATACAGGTACGCCTTCAGGACATGGCCCATCACGAGTTCCGGGCTGTCGGCCAGGGCGCGCTCGACCGTCGCAACCGGGTCGCCGATGTAGCAGCGAAATTCGTGCATCCCCAGTTCGAGCGCGGCATGGCTACGTGCACTCGCCCCGCTCAGTTCGTATCCCGCAAAATCCTTCATCGCATTTCTCCCGTAATTTCATTGATCGGTTGACATGGGCACCGCATCCGCAGCAGGACGGCTGTCGGTGCCGAAATCGCGAGCGGGACTATAACGAAATGGGGGAGCTGCGCCGATGACCGCGCCGCCGATATTCTTGCTCGATCCGCCGGAATCGCGGTCCCACGGGCCTGCGTTCCACGTGGCGAAATTACCCGCGGGCGCGGTGGCTTGCGCCCGTGTCCCGCGTGGCGGGATCCCTACTCGAACAAACGCTCGGGGAGCGGAAGGCCCGCGAGGTCCTGCGGTGTCAATCGTCCATCGGGCTCGATGCCGAAGCGCTCGAGCACGTGAATCAGCTGGCGCGCGTGCTGCGCCGAGTGCCAGGTCGAGCGCTCGAACACGGCGTGCATCGGCTGCATGCCGTAGTACGTCTTCATCTTCCTGGAGAGCGACTTGTCCTCCAGCCCGCCCCACCATTTCTGCAGCCTGCCGATCACTACCTCGCCATAGCCCGCGATCTCGTCACCGGTCAGGAACGTGCCGTCCTTGGGTGGCACATTGGCGTGCTGCACCGCGTATTCGACGCCATCGATCGCGCTTTCCAGGAATGCCTCGCCGATACGGAACGCGTGGTGGGCGAGCAGCCGGATCGAGCGGTCGCGGTTCTCGATGACGCGCTCGTTCATGCGCCCGGCCGGCATCTGGCGCACGTAGCGCTGCAGCGCCCGCAGCACGTTGATCCACTTCCTGAGGAGCTGATCGGGCGGGAGCGGCTTGTGCCCGGTGCCCTGCAGCCCGACGAACTCGGCGACGTCCTCCAGGTTCTGGCCGAAGACGTAATTCTCGCCCTTCGCGACCACGGGCACGTTGCGAACGCCCAGCGCAAGCAGCTTCTCCCGCCCGCCGGGATCATTCATCACGTCGATCACGACATGGTCGATGCCCCTCCGCGAAAGAAACTCTTTCGCCCTGAGACAACTGCTTCACCCAGGCTGGAGGAACAGAGTGATTTTCTCGATGGCGCCCATGCAGGGTCCTTCACAAAGTCAACGCACGGAGACTAAACCTTGCGATCCGCCGGCGTCAAGGCGATGGGCGGACAGCGACCGGTCGCGAGCTCCACACCATCCCTCATCCCTCCCCCGTCCCGCCGCGCTGCATCGCGTCGGGCGTTCGCCGGCTCGAACGTGCGCAGGCACGTTCTTCCCCGGCCCGACTCCCTGCATGGCTTCGGGCGTTCGCGGGCTTGGACGCACGCAGGTGCGTCCTTCGAATTCCCCGCTCACCCCGGCTCACCCTTCATCCTTCATGTCAACCGCTCCCGGCGGACATTCTTCGACCGCATCCGCGTAGTCGCGCATGCGCTCCGCGGACTCGATGATACCGCCGCCCAGGCACACCTGGCTCTCGTAGAGCACCACCGACTGGCCGGCCGTGACCGCCCATTGCGGCTCGCCGAACTCGATCACGCAGCGCTCGGCTCCGCTGGCGACGAGCGTGCACGCCGCGTCCTTCTGCCGGTAGCGGGTCTTCGCGCTGTACACCCAGTTGCAGTGAGGGGGCGAGCCGCTGATCCAGTTGAGATCGAGCGCCGTCAGACGGTCGGCGAGCAGGGCGGGGTGGTCGTGGCCCTGTACCGCGATCAGCCGGTTGTTGCGCATGTCCTTGGCGGCGACGTACCACGGGTCGCCCGCGCCCTCGCGATGGCCGCCGATGCCGAGCCCCTGGCGCTGGCCGATGGTGTAGAACATCAACCCGTGGTGGCGTCCGACGAGCCGGCCTTCCGGCGTGCGGATGTCGCCTGGATTGTCCGGCAGGTAGCGGTTGAGGAACTCGCGGAACGGCCGCTCGCCGATGAAGCAGATCCCGGTCGAGTCCTTCTTGTCGTGGACGGCAAGCCCCGCGCTGCGCGCGATCTCGCGCACGTCGCGCTTGTAGAGCCCGCCGAGCGGGAACAGCGTCCGCGCGAGCTGCGCCTGGTCGAGGCGGTAGAGAAAGTAGCTCTGGTCCTTGGTGCCGTCCTCCGCCTTGAGCAGCTTGCGGAGCCCGTCCGCTTCGCGCACCTGCGCGTAGTGGCCGGTGGCGATCCAGTCGGCGCCGAGACCGAGGGCGTGATCGAGAAACGCCCGGAACTTGATCTCGGCGTTGCACAGCACGTCCGGGTTGGGCGTGCGGCCGGCCTGGTAATCGCGCAGGAAATTGCCGAATACCCGTTCCTTGTACTCGGCCGAAAAATTGACGACGTCGATCTCGATGCCGAGCTTCTCCGCCACCGCCACCGCGTCCACGAGGTCCTCGCGGGAAGCGCAGTACTCCCCGGTGTCGTCGTCCTCCCAGTTCTTCATGAAGAGGCCCGATACATCGTAACCCTGCTGCTTGAGCAGCAGCGCGGCGACGGAGGAGTCCACTCCGCCCGACATCCCGACGATGACGCGCTTGCCGGGCATTGGACTAGGACGAATGGTGGTAGAGAAGGTCGAGCGGGACGCCGCGTCCGGAGACGAAATCGTCAACGCAGCGCATCACCAGCGGTGAGCGGTGGCGGGCCGTCTCACGCCGGATCTCCTCAGGGGTGAGCCAGACCGCGCGGATGATGCCGGCATCGAGCGGACGGCCGGGCTCGGGCCCGGTGATCGTGCCAGTGAATGCGAAACGGATGTAGGTCACGTCGTCGGCGCTGGAATGATATTGGTAGACCCCCAGCAAGCCAGTCGGTTCAAAGGCGCAGGCGGTTTCTTCCAGCGCCTCGCGCGTGACGGCGTGAATGAGGGATTCACCCGGGTCGAGGTGGCCGGCGGGCTGGTTGAAGAGCCGTCCGCGGTCCGTATTCTCCTCGACCAGCAGGAAACGGCCGTCGCGCTCGACGATCGCCGCGACGGTGACGCTGGGCTTCCAGATGACATTCTTGGAGATCACGGCGCTATTTTATCGCCGTGGACCGGGAATGCGGCGCGGACGCGCGGCGAGCGCAAAAAAAGGGCAGGGTACGACCCTGCCCTTTGCCGAAAACGGTTGCCCTACTTCTTCATGTCGTCCTTTTTCTTTGCGTCAGCCTTTTTCTTTCCATCGGACTTCGTCGCGTCGGCCTTCTTCTTGCCGTCGATCTTCTTCGCGTCAGCCTTCTTCGTATCAGCCTTCTTTGCGTCGGCCTTCTTCGCATCGGCCTTCTTTGTTTCGGCTTTTTGCTGAGCCTTTTTTTCGTCTTTCTTCTTCTCTTGCGCGAGCACCGGGGCGGTCGCGCTTAGCGCGAACATCCCGGCTACGATTGCAGCGAGCAGTTTCTTCATGTCTTCCCTCCCGGCTGTTTGTTGGTAGTTCCGGCAGTGCCGCGACCGGAAGCTCAATCGAGCGCGGCTAGCCTAGCTCAAAACCCCTGCTATGGCAACGTCATAGCAGCGCCGCCCGCCGGCCGCACCCAATAAAAAAGGCAGGGGGCGAACCCTGCCTTTGCGTCGGGTGAAGCTCGGTTACTTCTTCTCTTCGGTCTTCTTTGCGTCGGTCTTGGCCTTGTCTGTCTTCTTTGCGTCGGTCTTGGTCTTGGCCTTGTCCTTCTTCTTCGCTTCGGTCTTGGCCTTTTCGGTCTTCTTTGCGTCGGTCTTGGCCTTGTCCGTCTTCTTGGCTTCGGTCTTGGCCTTCGTCTCGTCCTTCTTCATCTCCTGCGCGAAAGCGACCGGGGAGACGGTCACCACGGCGAAGACGGCGGCCAGCACAGCAGTCAACAGCTTGCTCATGATGTTTCCTCTGAAAGGTTGATGAGTGTTTGCGGCAAAAGACCGAATCCTCGGTCAACGGCCATAACGCCCCAGCAAGGCTACCGGTTGACAGGGCATGCCCAATCCCGGAGCCCTGGCAAGGGCGTTGAAATCTGTCAATTAGATCAATGGCCTGCGACCGACCCTGACGGCTTGCCGCGCGCGTCTGCCAAGTGGGCACCGCCCGCTGGATGAGGCGCTGGGCTAAGCCGCTACTGGTTCGCGCGGCGCCTGCGTCAGCAGCTCGTAGCCGGGAAGGGTCAGGAACTCGACGTATTCGTCGCTGGTAATGAGCCGCTCGAAGAGTTTCGCGGCGTCGTCATAACCGCCCGCCGCCCACGCATCAGCGCCGAGCAGCGCCCTCACCCGGGCAAGCTCCTCCGGCAGCAGCTTGCGGACTAGCTCCTTGGTCACTTTGCGGCCGTCCTCGAGGACGCCTTTCGGGCTGCGGATCCACTGCCAGATCTGGGAGCGCGAAATCTCGGCGGTCGCCGCGTCCTCCATCAGGTTGAAGACCGGCACGCATCCGTTGCCGGCGAGCCAGGCGCCGATGTACTGGATGCCGACGCTGATGTTGTTGCGCAGTCCCGCCTCGGTAATCGGCTTCTCGGGCTGGAAGTCGAGCAGGGCTCTGGCCGCGAACGTCACGTCATCGCGCTTCCTGTGGACCTGGTTCGGGCCCGGCATGTGGTGGTCGAACACCGCCTTCGCGACCGCCACCAGGCCCGGATGCGCGACCCAGGTGCCGTCGCAGCCGTCGGTCGCTTCGCGGATCTTGTCCGCGCGCACCTTGTCGATCGCAGCCGCGTTGGCCGCCGGATCGCCCTTGATCGGGATCTGGGCCGCCATGCCGCCCATGGCGTACGTATTGCGGCGGTGGCAGGTCTTGATGAGGAGCAGGGCATAGGCGCGCATGAACGGCGCGGTCATCGTCACCTGCGCGCGGTCAGCCAGGCAGAATTCCCGGTGAGAGCGGAATTTCTTGATGCAGCTGAAGATGTAGTCCCAGCGCCCGATGTTGAGTCCCGCGCAGTGCTCGCGCAGCTCGTAGAGGATCTCGTCCATCTCGAACGCGGCAAGCACGTTCTCGATCAGTGCGGTTGCCTTGATCGTGCCCTGCGGGATGCCGAGCTCGCGCTGCGCCATGACGAAGACTTCGTTCCACAGCCGCGCCTCGAGGTGGCTTTCCAGCTTGGGCAGATAAAAATAGGGGCCGGTGTCGCTCGCGAGCAGCGCCTTCGCGTTGTGGAAGAAATAGAGCGCGAAGTCGAAGATCGCCCCGGACACCGGCTCGCCGTCGACCAGCACGTGATTCTCCAGGAGGTGCCAGCCGCGCGGACGCACCATGAGGGTGGCGGTGGTTTCGTTCAGCTCGTAGCGCTTGCCCTCAGGGCTCAAGAAATCGATGGTGCGGCGGACCGCGTCACGCAAGTTGACCTGGCCCTCGATCATGTTCTCCCACGTCGGCGTGTTGGAGTCCTCGAAGTCGGCCATGAACACGTTTGCCCCGCAGTTGAGCGCGTTGATCACCATCTTGCGGTCGGTTGGCCCGGTGATTTCGACCCGGCGATCCTGCAGATTGCGCGGGACCGGAGTCACCGTCCATGCGGCGTCGCGAATGGGCTTCGTGTGCAGCAGGAGATCCGGCATCCTGCCGGCGTCGAACTCGGCCTGGCGCCGCGCCCGTGCCGCCATCAACTCGCGGCGGCGGCCTTCAAACTTGCGCGCGAGCTTGGCGACGAAAGCGAGCGCCTGGGTGCTCAGGACTTCAGAGAACGCCGACGTCATTCGGCCGCGGACTTCGACACCTTCCGGGAGCGGTGCGGAACGGCTCATGATGGGTCTTCCTCGTCGTGGATCTTGTTGATTGCGCTGGAAGGAAACGCCGTTTCCACGATACGAAAACGCGTTTCCTGTTCCATGCTGCAGTGCATTATACATGCTTGCTCCGTGATGCCAACACCCTGTCAAAAATAGTGTTCTTAGAAGGTGCATAAGCACTATACGCGTTGGTTGACGGGCCTGTGCTCACGGGCCGGCGCAGGTGCGTGCGGCCTGGGTCAGGCCCCGCGGGGCGCGCGGAGGGTTTTGTTATAATTCGCGTTTTTCCGTCGGCCGGCGCGCGGCGCAGAGCGCCCCCTCGCACCTCTTCCTCGAGTATCCCTACTGACCCGATTTCAACGGAGACGACGCACCATGGCTGAACGACTTGACCTCGTGAAGATTGCCCGGGAAGAGCAGAGCGGCAACCTGTTCAAGCTGCTCGACAGCCTCTACAAGCGCTCCCGGATCCAGCCGAAGGGCATTTCCGATGCGGTCATCTGGGAG